>CAZMRP010001066.1:0-1780 GCA_964568275.1 uncultured Myxococcales bacterium | reverse complement strand
GCCCGGCGAGCACCTCGCGGCCGTCGAGCCGCTCCCGCCCGGCGGCGCCGTCGTCGTCGTGTTCCAGGACGCCGCCGTCGCGCTCGCCGCCGCCCGGGAGATCTTCCTCCAGAGCCTCGCCTGGCTCGCCGGCTCGCTCCTCGTGGCCGTGCTCGTCGGCTTCATCCTCTCCCGCAGCCTCGCCGCCCCGATCCGGACCCTCGCCCGCGCCGTCCGGCGCGTCGGCGGCGGCGAGTTCGGCGTGCGCGTCGAGGTCGCCGATCGCGGCGAGCTGGGCGTGCTGGCCCGGGCCTTCAACGAGATGTCCGCCGACCTGCTGCGCAAGCAGGGCGTGATCGAAGCCTGGAACCGCGAGCTGCAGGAACGGGTCGACGCCAAGACCGAGGAGGTCCGCCGGCTGCAGAAGGTCGCCTCCCGCGCCCAGCGCGTCGCCGCGCTGGCCGGCCTCTCCGCCGGCCTGGCCCACGAGATCAACAACCCCCTGCAGTCGGTCCTCGGGATGACCCAGCTCGCGCGCCGCGAGGCCTCCGGCGCCGTGCTGCAGAAGCTCGAGATCGTCGAACGCGAGGCGCGACGCATCGCCGAGCTGGTCCAGCGGCTGATGCAGTTCGGCGCCGGGCCCGAGGCCACGGCCATCGAGTTCGACGTCGACCTCGCGATCGCCGCCGCCGTCCGGGCCCTCGGCGCCGCTCGCGCCGGCCGCGAGCTGCAACTCGAACACCGCGGCGCCGGCGGCACCGCCATCGTGCTCGGCTACCCGAACGAGCTGCAACAGGCCTTCGCCGCCCTGCTCGACAACGCCGTCGAGGCCGCCCGCGAGGGCGAGCCGCCCCGCGTCGGCGTCACCACCGAGGTCGCCGAGGACGTCGTCCGCGTGACCGTTCGCGACCTCGGTCGCGGCATCGCACCCGAGCAGCTCGAACGCGTGTTCGAGCCGCTGTTCACCACCAAGCACAGCCGCGAGGGACGAGGCCTGGGCCTCCCCACCGCCCATCGCGCCGTCGCGCTCCACGGCGGCGAGATCGCCATCGAGAGCACCGTGGGCGAGGGCACCACCGTCCGCGTCACCCTCCCGCTGTCCCAGAAGGGCACCCTGCTGGCGTGACCGGCCCCGGCTGCGGTAGCCTCCGGGGCGGCCGCCGCAGGCGCGGCCCGTTCCCGGGGTGGATGCCGGAGGTGCTCGTGACGCGATCGATTCCGCTGCTGCTCGCCGCGCTCGGCGCCGTCGCCCCCGCCCGCGCCGTCGAACTGGACCTCGACCTCGTCGCCGGCGGCACCGCGCCGCTCACCGAGGTGCTCCGCAAGGCCACCGCCGGCGCCGACCTCGCCGTCCAGTTCACCTGGGGCGCCACGAACTACCTCGACCTCGGCGCCCGCTACGGCCTCGGGATCTTTCCCCAGGACGCCGTCGACGCCCAGGGCAACGAGCAACAGCCGGTCCTGGACCACTCCGTCTCCGCCGTCCTCGGCCTCACCATCGCCGCCGGCGAGGGACTCGGCTGGCTCGAGCCCGGCGGATCCCTCGGCTCCGACCTGCGCCTCGACGTCGGCGTCGGCTGGCACCTGATCGGCCGCGAACACTGCGCCGGCCTCGACGTCGGCCTCGCCTGGCTGCTGCGCATCGACCGGAACTGGAACCTCGGACCGCTGTTCCGCGTCGCGAGCGTCTTCGGCACGTCCGAGGGCACCGCCGCCTACGTGGTCTTCGGTCTCGAGCTCGGCTTCGACTTCGGCGGACTGCTCGCGCCGTCCGCGCCGGAGCCCACGCCCGGCCCGGCCC
>CAZMRP010001065.1:0-1785 GCA_964568275.1 uncultured Myxococcales bacterium | reverse complement strand
CTGCTCCACCTCGGCCAGCAGCCGCTCCACCTGGTCGGTCCGCCCCAGCGTGGCGTACACCTCCGCCACCGCCACCCGCTCCGACGGCGTGGCGGTGCGGAGAACCGCCTCGCACTGGGCGAAGGCGTCGCCGGGGGCCTCCTGAAGCGAGGTGAGCGCGATCGCCAGGCGGACCGCGGCGTGCTCGCCGGCGAGCGCCTTGGCCTTGTCGATGTGCTGGGACGCGGCCATCCGGTCGGGGCGCGGCCGGTCGGCCCGCGGCAGGAACGCCTTGAGGCCCCGGTAGGCCTCGAGGATTCCCCCGCACGCCGCGTCCGGGACCACCACCGCCTCGGCCGCCTCGGCGGCGACGCCGCCCGGCTGCGTGGGGTCGATGTACACCGTCGCGGCGCCGTCCCGGACCGCCACGGCGTAGTGGCCGAACAGGCCGGAGGGGTCGAGCGGCGCCGGGGCCTGGCCGTACCGCTCGACGCGCACGACGTCGGCCGTCAGGCCGGCGGCGCGCGCCATGCGCAGGGCGAGCAGCGCCGTCTCGAGCGAGGTCGCGGTCGGCGGGCCCTGCCTGAGCCGCTCGAGCAGCGGCACCGGGTCGAGCAGCGGCCGCTCGGCCAGCTCCATCGGCGACTCGACGTCCTGCACCGCGAGCTGCCCGCCGTCGATCAGGGCGCGCAGGACGGCGCCGAGCGCCCGGGCCTTGTCCGCGGCGGAGCCCGCGGCCTTGCCGGTCAGCAGGTCCGCGCCGGCGGCTTCGGGCACCCGGGCCACCAGCGTCTGCAGCTCCGCGCCGCTCGCCGCCGGGATCCGCGGCGCCTCGGGCTTGCCGTCGCCGACGGACGAGGACCGCAGGACGTAGACCACCACGGCGGCGCCGGCCAGCAGCACCAGCGTCGCCCCGCCGATCACCGCGTTGCGCCGGAACCACGGCACGCCCGTCGTCGCGGGCACCGGAACGTGGTCGTGCACCCGATGGCACTTCGGGCACCGCAACTCGGTCCCCGTCTCCCCCTCCGCCTCGACCTCGAACAGGTGGTCGCAATGGATGCACCGGTATCTCGACGTGCTCATGGACACCTCGCCTATACGAGTCGACCCGTGGCCGTCAACATCATTCCCGGACCACGCCCCTTCCCTGTCTCTCCGCTTCCCTCTACCCTGTTCCCCGGAGGTGCCCGATGACGCTCACCCGGACCTGGGGTTGGATGCTCGCGGCGACCTTCCTCGCCGGGTGCGGGGACGATTCGACGTCGGACGACGGCGGCGTCGAGGCCGACGATGCCGGCCCGGACGTCGAGGACGACGGCGGGGCGGACGAGGCGGGTCCCGACCAGGTCGAGGACGTGGTCGAGGACGACGGCGCGGCCGAGGCGGACGGCGACGTCCCGGCGGAGGAGGTCTACTGCCGGCCGTGCCGGTGGAACGACGAGTGCGGCACGGGCGGCGCCGTGTGCGTCGCCTTCGCCGGGCTCGAGATGTCGTGCCTGCCGCCGTGCGCGGTCGCCGCCGACTGCCCGTCGGGAGCCGAGTGCCTGGCGCGGACCGGCGGCCGCTACTGCACGCCGGTCGCCGGCAGCTGCGTCGTGTCGCAGCTCGGCGGCGCCTGTCGCGCCTGGGGCTGCGAGGGCCGCTACGACACCTGCAGCGACCCGGCGGGCACGAGCGACGGTTTCTGCACGCGGACCTGCACCGGCCCCGCGGACTGCGAGCCGGGCTACAACGTCTGCGCCGACCGCGGCGACGGGCTGCTCGTCTGCCTGCCGCCGCCGCTCGCGCCGCCGGAACGGTGCG
>CAZMRP010001064.1:0-1789 GCA_964568275.1 uncultured Myxococcales bacterium | reverse complement strand
GGGCCCCCCGTGGAAACCCCGGCCGGCCCCGCGCCCCTATGGCGCGGTGGTCCGCCGGATCGTGTTCACCAGATCCGGGTCGGCGGGCGAGAGGTGCCAGTGGTTGCGCACCTCCTGCAGCTCGCCCCGGTACAGGCGGACGTAGACCACGAACCGCGCCTGGTCCTCCAGGCGCGTCCGCTCCGCCTCGACCCGCGCGGCCGAGTCGGGCGGCACGTCGAGCCGCAGCAGCATGCCGGCGAACGCGTTGCCGCTGAGCGGCCGCTCGACCTCGACCTCGAGCGCCCCGAAGGCCCGCGTCGCGGGCGCCGGGAGGATCGACTTCAGCCGCACGACGGCGACGACGTCGGCCTCGGCCAGCCGCCGCTCCAGGTGTACGGAGTACTCGTCGAACCACGGGGTGCCGAGCAGGCTGCGCAACGGGGCCACCCAGTCGGCCGCGTTGTCGAACACCTCGACCAGCGCCGGGCTCCACGGACGGGTCGGCTCGAGCGCCGGAGGCCCCGCGGGGGCGCCGCAGGCGGCGGCCGTTGCCAGCAGCAACCCCGTGAGGACGGCTGAAGCGGCGCGAACGACGGGAGAAACCCGGAACATCTCTCACCTGCTGAGGTGATCTTCCCCGAACCACCGTTCAGCGCCAGTCATCCTAGCACCGAATTCCGGGGGCGACTACGGCGGGGTGGGCGAACGAGGCCGCCCCGAGCGGATCCCATTCCGTGAAGCGGGACACCCTCTCGTGGGTCTCGCGGAGCCGGGCCGATATCGCTTCGGGCCAGGCCGTTCGACGTGGGACCCGGGCGGCGTTGGCCGATGGCGAGAGGCGCGACTCCGGCGGGTCCGGGAAATCAGCAGGCTGCCCAGGGGCGCTGCAAGTCGGTGTGGCCCGTGACCGCGGCCCGGATCATTCGGCGGCAGGCGTCCCAGCGGGTCTTCTGGTTCTGGACGGCCTCGGCCTCCAGGGCGGTGGCCTCGGTGGCCTTGAGGACGGCCTTGTCGCCGAGCCTGCCGACGAGGGTCTCGGCGGCGGCGGCGCGTCGGGCGAGCCGGTCGCGGTCCATGCCGCGCGCTGCGAGCCGCTCGACGATAGGCGCGCGCGAGGTCTCGAGGAGCATGGTGGTGAACTGGTAGAGCGACTGCGCGCGGCTGAGGAGGTCGTGGCGTACCACGCGCTCGCGGATGGGCTCGGCCGGGGTCGTCGCGGCCTCGGGCGGAATGCTCGGACTTGAGCAGTTCCCGGGCGACGGCGGTACGAGTGGTGACGCGGGCATCGTACTGGTGGCGTGTGTGCTTCTCGGGCATGGTCCCCTCCCAGAGGAGCCGACGGCAAGCAAGCGCGCGACGCGCGACGCCAAGTGCGCCTCGCGCGGGCCCGCGGCCTTGTGCGCCAGGCGTGCCGCCGGGTTGGTGCCGGCGACGACGTGAGCCTTGGATCCGTCGTGAGGTACGGTCAGTGATCGTGTCAGTGATGGTGCCACTGTCAGTGATGGTGCCACTGTCAGTGATGGTGCCACTTGACACGCGGCCGCCGAGCGAGGATCCTATCGTCGTTGAACAGGTAGGCGTGTTCCCGGTCCGCGAAGGGAGGCTTCGATGAACAGTCGTCGGCCCGACCATCTCTCTCTCTCTCTCTCTCTCTCTCTCTCTCTCTCTCTCTCTCTCCCGATCCTCGTGGGAACCCGCCCCTCCTCGACCCGGGCTTCCTCGCCCTCTCCCTCCGACCGTGGTGCTCGCCCGCACCTTCGCCCGCGCGCCGGCCCCGGCCCGGGAGCGCAGCCTCGGCGTGGAGGAC
>CAZMRP010001063.1:0-1791 GCA_964568275.1 uncultured Myxococcales bacterium | reverse complement strand
CGGCGGCGGAGGCGTCGTCCCTGCAGCCGGCGGCGACCGCCGCCGGCGCCAGCAGCGCGAGGCACCAGCGGACGGTCCGCGACCGGCACCGGGCCGCCGGGCGCCGCGCCGGTTCGCTGCTTCGTCCCTTCCGCCTCATGGTGCCTCCTCCGCGGCGGCGGCTGCCGGTCCGGCGACCACGCGGAGGTCGCGCGGATCCTCGAGGCGGATCTGCGGATCGCCCTGGTACCAGGCGATGCGGCCCGTCACCTCCACCCACTGGCCGGGCCGGTAGAGCTCGGCAGGGGACGCCGGGAACCGATCCCAGGCCTCCCGCGGGATCCGCACCAGGAACGCGCCACGGTGGGGGCGGCGGAAGCCGAGGTACAGTGCCTTGCCGTTGTCGAAGACGTCGGCGAGGCGACCGTGGACGCGGGCCAGGCGGCCGGCGTGCCGTCGGGCGTCCTCCGCGGGGATCGCAAGCGGCTCGTCCTCGACCGGGGCGGGCGGAACTCCGAGCCCCGCCGGCGCGGGCCCGTCGGACTTGGCCGCCGGCTCGCCCGGCTCGAGGGCGGCGACGGTGCCGTCGCAACTCCGGAAGTAGACCCGGCCGTTGGAGACCGTCCAGGTCGCGTAGGTGCTCCAGTACTCGTCGTAGACCGACCCCTGTCCGTGGAACAGGTAGAAGCCCGGGGAGTAGACGCGGGTGTTCTCCAGGCCGTCGGGACAGTAGTGACCGGGCGAGAAGGCGCAGCCCGCGCCGTCCTGCGAGGTCACGACCGTCGGGGCGTTCTCGTTCCGGATCGGGTCCGCGTACGTCCCCCGCGTCGGGCCTCGGTCGGTGAGGCGTAGGGACAGGCCGGCCTCCCAGTGGGCCCCGAAGAGTACGTCGCCGGCCATCGAGACGTTGGGCTGCTCGTCGGTCAGCAGGTAGTGGTGGTCCGCGCCGTACGGATAGTCGTGGTCGATCCAGCGGACGTCGCCGGCGACGAGGCCGGGCACCGTCGCCTCGTCCAGCACCAGCTCGCCGAAGTGCGAATCCCAGCGCGCGTCGTGGTGGGCATCGCCGCGGATGATCGTGTAGAGCACCTCGGTCCCGTCGGCGAAGCGCTTGACCACGGGCTGGGGCCCCATCGGCATGTAGTCGCCGTCCCCGTAGCCGCCGTGGCCGACCAGCGTCACGAAGGGGACCGAGCCGTCGTCGAGGTCCAGGGCGAACAGCGCCTGCTGGTCCGGACGGCCGGCGAGGTTCGCGCGGAGGGCGGCGTTGTCGGTGGGCCACGGGTTCCAGGTCCACAGCGTGGCCCAGTCGAGCCGGAGCTTCAGGAACACCAGGCCGTGCGCCTCGGCGACGACCGGCCAGCCGTGGAGATACTCGTACGGCTCCCCGCCGTCGTGCGGCGTCGGCTTCGCGGTCCAGGCCGGCGAGCCGTCGGCGACCCGGACGGCGTGCACGCGGAGGTCGGCGCTGCCCGCGACGACGACGCCGCGGCTCGGGGAGTAGGACGCCGGCGTCTGCAACTCCGTGCCGGCATCGTACGACCAGCGAAGGCCCGCACCGGCCCGATCCACCGCCAGGATCCGGGTGCCGGCGGTCACGACGACCAGGTCGCCGACCAGGTCGTCGAACAGGCACGGCGCCGTGCGGATCGGGTCGCCGGCGTCGAACGTCGCCAGCACGGCGCCGTCGGCGGCCGCGAGGAGCCGCAGCCGACCGTCGGTGGAGCCGGCCCAGACGCCGGCGCCGTCGGGGTCCACGGCCGGCGTGGCCGTGAACTCGCCGCCCGGGCGCGCGGTCCACAGCTCCGCGCC
>CAZMRP010001062.1:0-1794 GCA_964568275.1 uncultured Myxococcales bacterium | reverse complement strand
AACACCAGGCGACGAGCGTCCGCTCGCCGACGACGGCCACGGCCAGCGGGCTCAACGGACCGGCCGGCTCGCCGGCGAACGGCGGAGCCGCCGCTGCGCCGCCCCAGGTGCGGAACGACAGCTCCCACGGCCCGCCGTTGGGGTTGTGGTACGACTGGACGGCGAAGGTCGAGCCGCCGGGCCTGCTGCCGAACGCCTCGAGCGAGGCCCAGACCGGCAGTTCCTCCCGGCCGAGCGCGGCGGGCTCGGCGCCCTGGTCGGGGAACTCGATCCGCCGAACGTACTGTGCGCCCCCGGCCAGGTCGTCGCTGAACCAGCAGTCGCCCTCCCACAGGGCGTGCAGGCCGTCCGCGTCGGCGAACAGCGTCGGCCGCGCGGGGTGCGGCTGGCCGCGCGGGCCGGGCGGCGGGGGCGCCGGATTCGGGTCGTTCCAGTCCTGCCCGCCGAAGTTCGGTCCGTGCGGGCGGCGATTCGCGCCGGGCCAGGTGGTTTCCTCGACCGTCGCGCCGTCGGCGTCGAGGCGCACGGCGCGGACGTAGTTGCCGTCGACGAAGGCCGCCATGAACCCGTCGCCCGTCGGCAGCAGGTCCGGCGGACCGGCGTTCTCGAAGCCGCGCGAGATCGTGCGTGCCTCGCCGGTCGGCGCGCCGTCGGGGCCCAGGGGGCGCACCCGCACCACGTCGGTGCGGTCCAGCCGCTCGAACCACGCGGCGAGGACCCGCCCCCCGTTCGCCGCCAGCCGCAGTCCCTGCGCGGCCGGGCCCGGGGACAAGACGTGGGGTGGGGTGGTGCCCAGGGCCTGTTCGGTGGTCGCGACGAGCCTGCGGGCCTCGCCGAGGTCCTCTTCCCAACCGACGATCCAACTCGTCGGCGTGCCGGCCAGAGCGGGGGCCAGCGCGTCGGCGTTCGCGGGCGGCAGTTCCCGGGTGCCGGGAGGGGTGTCGCCGTCCGGCGACGTGGCGGGGGTGCCCGGTGTTCCCGGCCCTTCCGCGGCGGAATCCCCGCCCGTCGCGCCCCCGGCGGCGGGCGGCGTCTTGCGGCAGGCGGGCAGGGCGGTCAGCGCGAGCAGGGCGAACAGCAGGTGGTGCTTCATCGGCCAGTTCCTTTCGCGAGGCGGCATGATGGCACGCCGTCCCTCAGAGTGGAATCGCGGCGGAACCTTGGCGGCCCGGCCGACGGATCGGGGACAACGGCTGGACGGTGTGTCATGATGAACCCCGGATCCTTGGACGGGAGGTGCGTCATGAAGTTGATGTCGCTGGGGGTCGTGGCGGCGCTCTGGATCGCGGCACCGCGGCTTGCGGCCGCCGAGCCGCGGAGTTTCGCGGAGGGCAGCCTGATCGTCCCGATGGACCTGGCCTACCAGGACCACGGGCTGTTGCAGGCCTACGGGCTCGTGTTCCAGCTGCTGCGCCAGGGAGTGCACGTCTACTGGTCGATCGAGCCGACCAAGACCTGGCACGCCGCCCGGTGCGACGCGGCGGGAGACGAGTGTGCCTGGGACTGCGCCGAGGAGGGGTCGGGCGTCAAGTGTCCGTATCCGACGGCGAGCCCTGACTTCTTCGCCGGCGCCGCCGTAGTCTGGGACGGCGCCGGGACGCTCGTTCCCGGCACCGTCATCGCCTCGCACGGGTATCGGGGCGGGCCGTTCCTGATCGACGCCGCCGATCGCGACCGGGCGTTGGCGATCATGGCCGCCTGGAACGACCCGGCGCGGTGTGATGCGAACCCGTGTGCCCGCCGGGCGGTGTTCCAGGTGGTGAGCGTGCACGTGGCGCGCGCGACGGTCACGGC
>CAZMRP010001061.1:0-1794 GCA_964568275.1 uncultured Myxococcales bacterium | reverse complement strand
CGCACAGGCGCGGGCGGCGAGCGCTCCGGTGATTCCGTGCTGCCGCGCCAGCGCCACCGCCTCCTCGACCGTGCTGACGACCGCCATCACGTCCAGGTCGCGCTGGTAGGTCACGTCGGCCGTCGCCAGCAGCTGTTCGACGCGCTGCGCCACGTCCGGGTCGCCGGTCGGTGGTCCCGGCGGGCCGGTCGGCGGCACCGGGGCCACGTACGGCGGCGGGGTGTCGCCGGTGCCGCCGGCGCTGCGGTGGGCCGGGCAGGCTCCCAGCACCGCGATCCACCCCAACCAGGCGATCCCCGTTCGTCCCATCATCCGGACCGCGCTCCATCCTCCGGCCGTGCCCCGCCGTCGGGCTGCAGGTCGGATCGACATCAATCTGCCGCTTTTCGGGCCGCCGGTCAAAGGTCGCGGCTAGGGCTCGGGGGAGGGCGGCGGCTCGTCGTCGGGCGTCTCGTCCTCGACCCAGCGCGAGCGCGGATGGTGCCGGCGCGCGGCGCACCGGATCGACGCCGGCCGGTCGTCGGGGTCGGTCCAGGTCACGTAGCGCAGCGACTCGATCTTCCCGCTGCGGTGCCGCACGCCGGGCCGGAACAGCAGCTCGGCGTCGCACAGCTGGCCGCGGAAGATGAACTCGAAGTGCACGTGCGGTCCGCGGCTGATCCCCGTGCTGCCCAACTCCGCCAGGATCGCCCCCGCCGGCACCCGTTGCCCGGCCACGACGAAGTTCACCGAGTTGTGCGCGTACGTCGTGACCCAGCCCCCGGGGTGGATCACGATCACCATGTTGCCGTACCCGCGCACCTGGTTGCCGGAGTAGGCCACGATTCCCGAGGCGGCGGCCCGCACGTTCCACCCCATCTCGCCCATGATGTCGGTCGCGAGGTGGTACCCGCCCTCGCCGGAGCCCCAGCCCCGCACGTACCAGCCCTTGGCCACCGGCCAGCGCAGGGTGCCCGGGAGCGGCCCGCCGCCCGCCGCCTCGATCCACGAGCGCTTGACGCGGCCGTTGAGCAGGTCCCGCGCGCACTGCGGCGTGCCCAGGCCCAGCCGCCGGGCCTGCGCCGTGGCCGAGCGTTCGGTCCCCGTCGTCTCGCGTCGGACCCGGCCGCTGCGGTCCTCGCTCACCCCGGGGATGAACAGCTCCGCTCCCTCCCGCAACGTGCGCGCATCGTCGGCCGACAGCCCGTTCGCCGACATGATCTGCCCGACGCCGACCTGGAAGGCCCGCGCCAGATCCCAGATCGTCTCGCCGCGACCCATCACGTGCACCAGGCCGACCCGTTCCGCCGGCTCGGCCTGTCGTACCTGGTCGTCCGTGATGCCGGGCACGATCACCGGACGACCGACCGCCAGCGCCCGGATGTCGTCGTCGGTGAACTCGTTGCGCGCCGCCAGCTCGTCGACCGTCTTCCCGTAGCTGCGCGCCACGTCCCACAACGTCTCGCCGGGAGCCAGGAAATGGTAGGCGGCGTCGGTCAACGGCGGCAGGCTCGCCCGCAGCTCGGCCGCGCGCTCCGCGGCGCCCAGCACGCGCACCGGCTGCGTCACGCCGGGAATCCGCAGCACCCGCCCCTTGCTCAGCTTGCGCACGTGCCGTTCGCGCAGCCCGTTGGCCGCCATGATCGTCCGGACGCCCACGTGGTACGAGCGCGCGATGTCCCACAGCGTCTCGCCCTCGGCCACCACGTGCTCGACGTAGGCCTCCGGCACGTCCGCCGCCGCGTCCGCCGCGCCGTCTTCCGCCTCCGCCGTGCCGTCGGGCCCCGCGGCGCCGCCGTCCGCCGCGTCCCGGTC
>CAZMRP010001060.1:0-1796 GCA_964568275.1 uncultured Myxococcales bacterium | reverse complement strand
CCCCCCGGCATGCGCCTGGGCATCTTCTCCGACGTCCATGCGAACCTCGAAGCCCTGGTGGCGGTGGTCAACGCCTACCGCGACGAGGCCGTCGACGAGTACTACTCGCTGGGCGACACGGTGGGCTACGGGGCATCGCCCAACGAGTGCTGCGACATCGTGCGCAAGCTGGTCAAGGCCACGGTGCTCGGCAACCACGACGCCGCCGTGGCCAGCCGGATGGACTACTCCTACTACTACGACGCCGCCCGGGCCGCCCTCGACTACCACGCCCGGCTGCTCGACCCCGCCCACATGGCCTGGCTGCGCGAGCTGAGCTACACCCATCCGCTGCCCGACCACGACGTGCTGCTCAGCCACGGCTCGCCGTTGCAGGCCGACGACTTCGACTACGTGTTCACGGAGGACCAGGCGCGGACCCTGCTGGGGATGTACGACCGCCTGCCGCGGGTGACGTTCATCGGCCACTCCCACCTGTGCCGGGTATTCGCGTTGTCGCGCGACCGCGCCTACGAGATTCCCGTCGGCCGCCACGTGCTCGACCCGGGCCGCAAGTACGTGATCAGCGTGGGTTCGGTGGGGCAGCCGCGGGACTTCGACAACCGGGCGTCGTACACCGTCTACGACACCAACAGCTCGGTGATCGAGTTCCGGCGCGTGCCGTACGACATCGAGCGCTGCGCGGGGAAGATCTTCCGTTCGCCGCTGGCGCCGAACTTCGGCAACCGCTTGTTCCTCGGCCTGTGAGGAGGGGGGGAGGGAGTGCCGCGCAGCGCTCGCCGTTCGCCGTCCGGCCGCGTGGTTGCGGTGACCGGGACGCGCATGTTCCTGGGGCTCGAGCTGGTCGCGCGGTTCGAGAGCGACCCGGCCTGCGCCGCCGTGCTGGCGCTCGACGCGCCCCTCGGGGCGACGGTCGCGCCGCGGGTCGCGGCCCACGAGCTCGACATCGCGCGCCCGGGGGCCGACGAGCGGCTGGCCGGGGTGTTGCGGGCGGCGGGGGTGGACACGGTGGTGCACGCCGCGTTCGTCCCGGCGCCGACGCACGACGTCGAGTACTCGCACGAGTTGGAGTCGATCGGCACGCTCAACGTGCTGGCGGCCTGCGAGGCCGCCGGCGTCCGGCGGCTGGTGGTCTGGGGTCACACCGTGCTCTACGGCGCGCGGCCGGACAACCCGGCCCTGCTGCCCGAGAGCTGGCCGCTGCGGGGGGCGCCGGACAGCCCGTTCCTGCGCGACAAGCTGGAGGCCGAGCGGCTGGTGCGGGAGTTCGCGGCCCGGGTGCCGCGGGTGCGGACGGCCGTGCTGCGTACGGCGCCGATCGTCGGGCCGCACGCGGTCGGCCTGATCCCGGCGCTGCTCGAGCGGCGGTTCGTGCCGGTGGCGGCGGGCTACGACCCGTTGATGCAGGTGGTCCACGAGTACGACGTGCTCGACGCGTTCAAGCGGGCCGTCGACGGCGAGGCCGACGGGGCGTTCAACATCGTGGCCGAGGGCGTGCTGCCGATCCGCACCGCGCTGCTCGTCGCCGGCCGCGTGCCGCTGCCGGTGCCGCCGAACACGCTGCGCCGCCTGCTGGCGATGCTGTGGGCCGTGCGGGCCAGCGAGGCCGCCGCGGCCTTCGTCGATTACCTGATGTACCCGTGCGTCGCCGACGGCGCCCGCGCCGTCCGCGAGCTCGGGTTCCGGTCCACCTATTCGACCCAGGAGGCGATCGGCGACCACCTGGCGCGACGGGGCGGCGCGGGAACCGAGCGGCCGGCCGTTGCGCCCGCCGCTCGCGGGGCGGGAGAGTGAAC
>CAZMRP010001059.1:0-1797 GCA_964568275.1 uncultured Myxococcales bacterium | reverse complement strand
CTCGCCCTGCACGTTCTGGCGGAAGTTGTTCAGCCCGGGGTCGCGCCAGTTCCAGGCGACGGCGCTCGAGCGGGGCAGCCCGCCGTGGTCGCCGACGTGGGTCACGGCGTAGGCGTGCTGGCTCCAGACGGGGCGCGAGGCGGCCCAGCGGTCGGAGACGTCGCGCAGCACGACGATCCCGTGGTTGACGGCGAAGCTCGAAGCCGGGAACAGCGGGTCCGTCGCGGGGCAGCCGAGCGTTCCGGCGTAGTCGTTGACCGCCGAGACGATCTCGGCGTGGAAGTCGCCGTCGACGTCGACGATCACCGGGTTCTCGTAGGTCGTGCCCGACGACCGCGCGGCGCTGTACAGCACGCGACCGGTCGAGCCGTCGTAGATCCGCAGGAAACACTCGTCGGCGTACACCGCCTCGGCGCTGCCGTTGGCGTCGAAGTCGAACACCGAGCTGCCGGTGACGTTGGAGGAGAGGTCCTGGGACGGCTGGGTCCACAGCACGCCGTCGGTGCGGCCGGAGGCGCAGGTGCCGGTGCCGCCGCCGGCGACGCAGTCGAGGTCGAAGACGACGTAGTTGGCGCCGCCGGCCGAGGCGAACTCGCGGCGGCCGTCGCCGTCGAAGTCGGCGACGGTGGGCAGGCCGCCGCTGCCGCCGCCAGGCAGCGCCACCGGACCGAAGACCACGGTCCCCTCGATGGTCTGCACGCGGCCGTAGCCGGCGGAGATCACCGCCACCTCGGCGCGGTCGCCGCCGAGCGAGGCGAGCGGCCAGTCGCCGAAGTCGGCGACGGCGACCTGGCCGGCGGCGAGCGACCCCGGCGTGAAGTAGGGCTCCGGCGCGAGGTCGCCGGCCGTCGGGTCCCAGCGGTACAGCGCGTTGCCGAACACCAGCTCCGGCGCGCCGTCCTCGTCGACGTCGGCGACGACCGGGACCAGCCCCTTGTGGTACGTCGGGTAGCCGTAGGTCGCCGAGCGGATGCAGCCGTCGGCGCCGTAGACGGTGGCGCCGTAGACGATCTCGGGAATGCCGTCGTCGTCCAGGTCGTGCAGCGCGGGTCCGTTCCACTGGTCGGCGCCGCCGGTCGCGTCCGGGAGGCGGCCGCCGGCGCCGTCGCAGGTGCCCGAGCGCCACCAGCGCTCGAAGGTGGCGGTCGCCAGGTCGTAGCGGAAGGCGACCAGGCCGCCGTCGTGGGCGGCGGCGACGATCTCGGCGCGGCCGTCGATGTCGAGGTCGCCGAGCGCGGGGGAGGCGGGGGCCATCACGGCGTCCGCCGCGGCGGGGAAGCTCCACTGCTGCTCGCAGGTCGCGCCGTCGAGGACCCGCAGCACGCCGGGGTTGCGGTAGGAGCCCGAGGTCGGGAAGGTGGCGGCCACGATCGACGGGCGCAGCGTGGCCGGGTCGGCGTCGAAGTCGAAGTCGACGACCACCGGGGTGCTCATCACCTGGTAGCTCAGCGGCGCGCCGTCCCCGTCCGGCGGCGCGGTCCAACGGCACTGCACGTCGGGGACGATCGACTCGATGTCGATCGGCCGGTCGCACTCGTCGTTGCGGTCGTGGCCGTCCGGCACGCCGTAGGGCACGCAGACGTCGGCCTCGCACCACGAATCGGACCAGCAGTCGTCGTCGGAGCTGCAGAGGCCGAGGTCGGGGAGGCAGGCCTCCTCGCGACAGCGTTCGTCGGCGGCGCAGCACCGCGCGCCGCAGGGGGTCTCGCCCGGGGCGCAGGCGGGGACGTCGGCCTCGCCGTCCGCGCCGTCGGCGACGTCGGGGTCGCCGTCCGCGGCGTCGGGGTCGCCGTCCGC
>CAZMRP010001058.1:0-1801 GCA_964568275.1 uncultured Myxococcales bacterium | reverse complement strand
CCGGCGGAACGACCTCGTCGGACGGCCGCCGGGCGGACTCGCGGCAGCCGGCACCGGACAGCAGGACGGCCGCCGCGAGCAGGGCGAGCGGAACGGCATGGGGTGTCGGCTGCATCGGGGTCACTCGAACGGCCATCCTAGGCGCGGGAACCCGGCGGCTCAAGTTCGGCGGCCTGCCCGGCCGGGCGGCCCGACCCGGGCTGCGCCGTGGCGCGCGCGCCTTGAACACGCTACAGTCCGGAGCGTCGAAGGGCGCTGGGGGACCGCGTGGAGGCCGTCAGGATGCAGAATCGGAAACGCCGCTCGCGCCTGCTGCTCGCCGCCGTCCTGGGGCTCCTGGCGGGGCTGTTCGTCGCCGCCGGCGCGGAGGCGAAGGACGCCGCCGGTCCGGTGACCCACACGCTCGAGGGTCGCTCCGCCTGCGCGCTGTGCCACGGTCCCGGCAAGGTCAGCCCGATGCCCGAGAACCACGCCGGCTGGGCCGACTCGAGCTGCACCGGCTGCCACCGACCCGCCCCGAACCCGTAGCCCGGACCGCGGATCCCGTTCCGGACCGTCCGGCGACCTACCGCGCGGTATCGACGGTCACCGTGACACCGGTCGCGCCGGGCGCGCACGGACCGGGGGCTTGGCCCTCGAGATCGCCCGCCTGGGGCGGCCCGGCCATGCCGCCGCGGCGGACGCGCGCGACGACCTCGAGTTGCGCGGGAGCGGCGGCGTCCGGCTCGCCCGCATGTCCCGCCTGCAACGTGAACGCCACGGGAAACCGCGGGGCGGGGAAGCGCTGCACCGCCACCGGCATCCGCTGTCCGGGAACCCGAGCGAAGACGAACAGCACCGCGTCCGGCGGGACGTGTTCGACGAGCGCCGCGGCGAGGGAGACGGTACCCGACACGCTCCAGGCGGGCGCCGGGGATGCGGGCGTCGGCCCGCCGGCCCACGCGCCTTCCGGCGGCATCGCCGGGGATTGTCCGCCCGGCATCCCGATCGGTGCGCCCGACCCCGGGGCGTCCAGTTCCTCCAGCGGTGCGATGTTCCTGGTGCAGCCGGAAGCGCCGAGCGCCTCGAGGCAGGCGACGAGCGTGCGCGAGGCGGCCGTCAAAAGACCACCATCAACGCCAGGCCGACGTCGCCGGGACCGGCGGTCGGGACGACGTTGCCGTCGGGCCACAGCACGAGTGCCGTGATGCCGGCGGCCAGGGCGACGGCGCCGCAGACCGCGGCCGCGATGCCGGGCGCCTGCACGTCCCCGCCGGACGACTCGGCGTCGAGCGCCACGAATCCGGCGGCGGTGGCGCCCACCAGCGCCGCGGCGGCGACGCCGGCCAGCGTGTAGGCCCAAACCGCCTCGAGGTCCGGCGTGTCGTCGACCGGCGGCCGGTCGGTCTCCTCGGACCAGGACGGCACGACGTCCGCGGCCGGTCCCCGCTCCTGGCGCGGCGGCGGCGGCCAACCGATGGCGTCGAGCCGGGCCCGGACGACCGCCGCCGGCTCGTCGGACAGGCCGGCCTCGAGCGCCCGGCCGAGCGCGGCGGATTCGGGAACGTCCTGCTCGAGCGCCCGGTAGCAGGCGGCGACGTCGAGATGTGCCGGCGCGTCGCCCGCTTCGTCGGCGAGCGCCAGGGCGGCGTCGAGACCTTCCACGCCGCTCCCGGGGCAGCTTCCGGGCGGAAGCTCGGCCGCCGTCGCCCGCACGGCGACGCACCAGCAACCGAGCAGCAGCCACGGAGCGCGCATCGCGGCCGCAGGGTAGAAGCGAGGCGCGGCCGAGTCAAACCGGGGCGCGGCCCGCACGGGGGCG
>CAZMRP010001057.1:0-1802 GCA_964568275.1 uncultured Myxococcales bacterium | reverse complement strand
GGCCCCGACCGGAACCAGCCGCTCCCGCGCCGCCAGCCGGCGCAGCAGCTCCCGAAGCGCCCCGATCGCGAGGCGGCGGGCCTCCGCCGGCCCGGTGCGTTCCTCCGTTCCCGGCTCGGGACGCCGCAGCGTCTGCAGTGGGCCCAGCGCGGGAAACAGCCGGACCAGTGCTCCCAGGTGGCGCGGCAGCAGGCCGGCCGCGGGCCTGCGCGGCAGCCGCTGTACGTAACGCACCAGGTCGTCCATCAGCGCGTCGCACGCGCAGTTCGGCACCGCTTCGCGCGCATAGCAGCGGCCCGCGAGCACCAGCGCCTCCTGCGCCCGTGCCGAACCCTCCAGGAACCGCCGGACCAGGGCGGTCTTGCCGACGCCCGCCGCGCCCCGGACCAGGACCACCGCACTTCGTCCACGAGCCGTGGACGCGAACGCCCGCGTCAGGCGACGCAGCTCGCGCGACCGCCCCACGAACGCCCGCGGTCCGTCGTCCGGCTCGTCCTGGTCCTTCGGTCCCCCGCCCAGACCCTGCCGGATCGCCTCGAACTCCGGCCGGCGCTCCGACCTCCGGTCCAGCAGCGCCAGGCACAACCGCTCCAGGCTCTCCGGCACGTCCCGGCGGGGCGCGACCGGCGGCGAGACCGGCTCCTCGCACTTGCGGGACATCACCGTCCGCGCCGGCCCTTCGAACGGCCGACGCCCGTACAGCGCCTCGTACAGCATCGTTCCGAACGCGTACCAGTCGCTGGCCGGCGTGGCCGTGCCCCCGCGCACCTGCTCGGGGGCGAGATACGCCGGCGTCCCCGACGGCCCTTCCTGCCCCGGGCGCTCTCGCACTTCGTCACCGGCCTGGTCGCCGGCGAGCCCGAAGTCGAGGATCACCACCCGGCCCTGCGGCGTCCGCATCACGTTGCTCGGCTTGAGGTCCCGGTGCACCTTCCCCGCCCGGTGGATGGCGTGGATCCCCTCGGCCAGTTGCCGGAAGACGTTGCGCAACTGGACGGTGCCGAGGGCCCGCGAACGGTGCCGCGCCAGCGATTCCCCCGGCACCAGGTCCATCGTGAAGAACCACCGGCCGGCATCGCAGAACAGCCCGTGCAGGCCGACCAGATTCGGGTGCACCACGTCCGCCAGCGCCCGAAACTCCCGCTTCAGGTGATAGATGGCGGAGAACTCGGACGAGGCGAGTGCCTTGAGCGCCACGGTCTGGCCGCGAAGCCCGTCGGTCGCCTCGTACACGACCCCCATTCCGCCGCTGCCCAGCAGGCGGCCGAGGACGAACCGCCCGTCCACCAGCGAGTTCCCCGGCAGCAGCAGGGCGGGCTCGTGCGCCGCCTCCCGCAGGAGTTCGTCGAATCGTCCGCTTGTCGCATCGCCGCGACTCACCCAAGCCCCCGCTTCGTCGTGTCGTGCCAGGCGGCGCAAGCCCTCCCTGCAACCCCCTGTTCGCCTCCAACCGACCGACCTTACGGGCGGGTTCGACCCCCCCGCCCGGAGCTGTCCCGGCCTGCGCCCGGGCCCCGAGCCCCGTTCAGCGTCCCCGCCCCAGCAGCCGGTCGAGGGTCACGCCGACGGCGACGCGGACCGAGAGGTGGTTGTAGTCGGTGGGACCGAGGATCGGCTCGAGCAGCAGCTCGGCGAGGTCCAGCGCCTCGTCCGCCAGCCCCCACCCCGTGCCGAACACCAGCAGCACCGGCCGGGTCTCGCCCGCCAGCCGCTCGCGCAGCGCGGCCCAGCCGACGGTCGGGCGGCCGCGCGGGTCGGCCGCGGTCGCCACGACCAGCGGCTCCGCCCCGGTCTCGCGCCGC
>CAZMRP010001056.1:0-1802 GCA_964568275.1 uncultured Myxococcales bacterium | reverse complement strand
CGGTCCGGCCGGCAGCGCCAGGGCCGCGACGAGCCACAACGCCGCCGTGCGGCTCGGCGCGACGGCATGCGCTTCTCGTCTCCCGGTCTCCCGGGTCGAGGGTTGCTGCTGCATGTCCGTCCCCCCGCCTAGTCGAGCGCCTCGACGAACAGGTCGACGAGCCGATCGATCAGCTCGATGTACGTCGTCGTGCCGTCCGCGCCGGTCATCGACGGCAGGCGCAGCGCCGTGGCGCCGAGCTGCTCGGCGACGAAGGTGACGCGCTCGGACGGATAGCAGCACTCGCCGATCACCAGCTTCACGCCGGCGTTGCGCTGCGCGTCGATCAGCGCGGTGACGTCGCTGTCGGCGGGCGGCACGCCGGGGACCGGCTCGATCGCCGCGGCTTCGACGAAGCCGGCCCAGTCGAGGAAGTAGATCCAGCTCTTGTGGTAGACGATGACCCTGGTGCCGGCGAAGGGGGCGAGCCGCTCCTTCCACTCGCGCATCCTGTCGCCGAGCCGCCGGGCGAAGTCGCGCAGGTTGGCCTCGTAGACGTCGGCGCCCTCGGCGTCGAGCGCCTTGAGCCGCTGGGTGATGGCGACGGCGATGCGCAGGCCGTTGCGCGGGTCGATCCAGGTGTGGGGGTTGCCCTGGGGATGGACGTCGCCCATCGAGCGGTCCACGCCGCCGGCCGGGGTTTCCTTGATCGGCACGACGGTGGCGACGTTGAGGTGGCCGGTCTGGCCCGGGAGGATCCGCGCGTTGTTGGCGGTGCGGATCAGGGGCGGCAGCCAGCCGGATTCCAGCTCGGCGCCGGCGTAGATCAGCAGATCGGCGGCCGCCAGGTCGACGGCGAAGCTCGGTCGTGCGTCCACGAAGTGCGGGTCCTGCGTCGGCTGCGCCAACGTGACCGTCTCGACGCGCTCGCCGCCGATCTCGCGGGCGAGCTGCGCGAAGTCGTTGAGCGAGGCGACGACCTTGAGCTTCGCCGACGCGGTGGTCGGCGCCACGAACCCCAGGACCAGCGACAGCAACAGCGAAATTCGGAACATGACGATCCTCCTTCGGTTCAATTCCTGCGCAGCCAACGGACCAGCAGCGCGGGGACGATGAACGCGGCAGCGGTCACCGCCCGCGTGGCGCCGGCGGGCAGGCTCCAGATCCAGGCCAGGTAGTAGCCGAGAACGCTGGCGACGGCCCCGAGGACCGCCGACAGCACCAACGCCCCCCGGAGCGACGACATGCAGAGCAGCGCCGCGATCGGGGGCAGGACCAGCGACGCGAACACCGGCAGGGCGCCCACCGCGCGCGAGGCGCTGGCGATGACGATGCCGATGGAGACCAGGAGCAGCACGTTCATCGGACCGGTCCGCACGCCGACGGCGCGCGCGGTGTCGGGGTCGAACGAGACGAACAGGAACTCCTTGAAGAACATCCCGTGGGCCAGCGCGACCACGACGCCCGCGGCCAGCAGGCCGTAGAGCTGCGCGGCGTCGAGCGACACCGAGTCGCCGTAGAGCACGTGGCGGATCTCGTGGGTTCCCTGCGGGATGCGGGAGCCGACCAGGATCACCATCCCGGCGGCCACCAGGTACGCCAGGCCGACCACCGACTCCTGGGTGATGCGCCGGTAGTTGGGCGCCCAGGACAGCAGCGCCGCCGCCACGATCACGAACACCAGCGCCACCACCATCGGCTGGAGCCAGAGCGGCACCGTCGAGGCGTGCCCGCCGGCGCCCGCCGCGTTGTCCCGCGCGGCGGCGTCCGCCGACGGCACGTACGGCCGGACTCCCTCGGCACCGAACACCGCCGCGGCGGTG
>CAZMRP010001055.1:0-1802 GCA_964568275.1 uncultured Myxococcales bacterium | reverse complement strand
GATCCAGCAGCGCGGCTCGGTGCCACAGTAGCGAAGGTCGCAGCGGCGCAAGGCGTGAGGGTGCCGACGTTCTGCACCGGCTGCCCCGTCGCTGGCGCGCCGGAGAACGACCCCACGATTGCGCGGTTCGTGGCGTTGCTTGTCGAGAACGGAGCGCGGACGCGATGCGCGACCGAACGCGCGCGGGGCGAATGCGGGGTGCCCACCATGCTGCGGAAGATCCGCGAAGCCTACGCTTCTGCGAATGCGCTGCTCGCAGCGAGTGCCGCCGACGTGGAGGCGCAGGCCGACGCCGAGGAACAGGAGACGCCGACATGACGCCCGACGAATACGCGGAAGCGCGGCAACGCTACTTCAACGAGCTTCTGGATTGGCTGGCGCGCGAGGAATGGAGCGATACGCGCCGGTCCAGCATTCGACAGGAACGTGCCGCGAAGTCCGCGGCGGAGCCGGTGGCCGTGGCGGTGGCGGCGAAGCGTGCGGCGCGCAACGGGACGTGACGGGCGGCCCTGCCGGCGGCGAGGGGAGGGGCGGGCGTCAAGAGGGGAGCGGGTCTTGACAGACCACCCCCCAGCGGCGCCCGCGCACCGGCCCGCCGTTCACACCCCGACCGCCAACCCTGGTTCACGCCCGCCCGCCCGACTCCCCGCAAGTGTGCGAAACAACGTCCGACAGAAAGCACTTGACAATGGAATGCCTCTTGCTATGCTGTCCGACAGACAGGGAGGACGACATGGGCAAGATCATCGGCTACGCGAGAGTGAGCACGGACGGGCAGGCGGAGCACGGCGTTTCGCTCGAGGCGCAGGTTGCGAAGATCCGTGCCTACTGCCAGGCGAACGACCTGGGCGAGCCGGAGATCGTCGTGGACGGCGGCGCCTCCGCCAAGAGCCTCCGCCGCGACGGCATGGCCGACGTGCTCGAGGCCGTCCGGCGCCGGGAGGTGTCGGCGTTCGTCGTGGCGAAACTCGACCGCGCGACCCGTTCCGTCCGCGACCTGTACGATCTGGTCGAGAGGTTCCAGCGGGCGGGCGTGGCGTTCCATTCCGTCGCGGAGCGGGTGGACACGACCAGCGCGACCGGCCGGGCCTTCCTCGGCCTGCTCGGCGTCATGGCGCAGCTCGAACGCGAGTTGATCGGGGAGCGGACCGCGGCGGCCCTGCGCCACCTGCGCGCGACCGGGCGCGTGTACGGCTCCACCCCGTTCGGCTTCGACCGCGTGGGCGACGACCTCGTGCCGAACACGGCCGAGGGCGAGGCCCTCGCCCTGGCCCGCCGGATGCGCGACGACGGCGCGACCCTGCGGACCATCGCGGCCGAGTTGACCCGGCGCGGCGTGCCGACGAAGAAAGGCGGCGCGTGGGCGGCCGAGACGGTGCGCCTCGTGCTCCGGCGGGCGGCGTAGGGGAGGGCGACGACGTGGCCGGCGACCTCGTGCAACGGATGGCGGTGGACCCGGACTTCCGGGCCGCCGTGGGCGAGCTGGTCCAACGGGTTCCCCCCGCGGACCTGCGGGACGACGACGTGCGGGAGGCGTTCGCGGCGTACGCGGCCGACCCCGTGCGCTTCCTCGGGCGCCTGCGATGGGCGTTCGGGCTGGTAGAGGTGACGGGCGATGACGAGACGAAGTGACGATCCGCGGCGGACGATGGTGTCCGTGCGGCTGACCGACGGCGAGGCGAAGGCGTTGCACGCGCTGTGCGCGGCCCGGCGGTGGTCGCTGTCCGAGGCCCTCCGCGCCGTGCTGAACGCGGGCGTGGCGAAGCTGCTGCGCGAGGTGGCGAAGGACCGCGGTTGACGGG
>CAZMRP010001054.1:0-1806 GCA_964568275.1 uncultured Myxococcales bacterium | reverse complement strand
GGAGACGGCTGTCCCGTCGTCGCGCGCGCGAAGGAACGCGCGGACGCCGGGGTGGTGGCCGCGCCCGCCGTGCCGGCAAGCGGCGGGGGCGGAGGCGGCGCGGACGTCGAGGGCGTGTCCGCGGCCGACGGCGGGGACGCGGCGGTTCGGCCGGGGCAGGTCAGGGCGTCGACCCACCAGGTCCACATCCGATACTCCACGCGCGACGCGCCCGAATCGCCGGCCGGACCCACCCGCACGAAGACCCTCCCGTCGAAGGCGGCGATCCAGTGGAGCCGTCCGCCGCTCCCCGAGGCCCGGACGCGGGCGAGCTCGGACAGCCCGGAGTCCAGCAGGACCGCCTCGACGATCCCGTCCGCGGCCGCGGACACGTCCACGGCGACGGTGGCGCCCCGGCAGACGTCCAGGACCCACCAATCGGGCTCGCCGGCGGTGGCGGCGAACGTGGCGTCCGGGGAGCTTGCCCCGACCCAGGTCGCGGCGAGCGTCGCGGGGCGCCGCTCCACGGTCCCTTCCGGTCCGGCGGGTTCCGCGGCCCGCCCCGCCCGCGGCAGCTGCGCCGCCAGGACGCACAGGACCAGGTGCAGCGCCCTCATGGAACTCGTCCCGCCCGCGCGAACCCGGTGTCCGGGCGGTCGCGCGTCGTCCGCCGCCCCACGGACCGCTGCGACCTAGAACTCATAGGCCACCCCCCCGCCGACCACCGGACCGCCGGTGTTGCTGCCGTGGCGGGCCGCGTAGCCGACCCGCGCCGAGAGGATCAGGCCTTCCCAGACGTGCGCCGAGGCGGCGTACCACAACCGGACACCGTCGCCGGCCGCGTCGCCCGGATCCGGCCAGTCGGTGAACTCCGCGGTCAGCGACATCGGCACGTACGGCACCGTGTCCCACTCGAACGTGACCCACGCGCGGTAGCCCAGGTTCGACACGTAGTCGACGCCCAGGTCGAAGTGCGTTTCCGCGGTGTGCCCGACGCGGAGGTACCCGCCGCCGCCGCCGTCGAAACCGTACTGCGTGGCGCCGAGGTACAGATCGACGCCGACCCCGAAGTAGCGGTGGAAGCGGAAGGCGATGGCGCTCCAGCCGTAGTTGAAGCCCGGGTCCCGCTCGTCTTGGGACCGTCCTTCGACCTCGACCTCGTAGTCCAGGCGCGGCGCGTGACCGCGCACGATGCCGAACCCGAAATGGATCGACTCGACGATCCCCAGCAGACGGTAGGTGTAGTCCGCGTGGAATTCCACGAAGTCGTCGGTCCGTTCCTCGAGCAGGGCGGGGGTGTAGTCCGGGCGGCGCGCCGCGGGCACGAAGCCCTCCCGGCAGCGGTCGCCGAAGCTGCTCCACTCGCTGCGCGCCGCGAAGCGGTGCCGTCCGCCCCCGAAACGCCGCTCCTCGAGCTGCTCCTCCTGCTCGGAGGTGATCCCGACCACTCCGACCCGGTGCGGCCGGTCCGGCGACGCGAAGTGACGTCGCGTGCGCCCCTCCCGGTCGAGCGACTCGACGTGGTACTCGAGCGCCGGCGCGGCGACGTCGTCCCCCGGCACCACCGCGGCGAAGTCCCCCGTCGATACCTGGCGGAACGGAACGCTGCGCCACTCGCCCCGGTCGACCCGGCGGTAGACCAGGCTGACGGTGCGCAGCCGCCACGACTCCGACAGCGTCGCAGTGAGTTCCAGCGGCTCCCCGGCCGTCGCGGTCGAAGGCGGCACGTGGAACAGCATCGGCGCCGAGCCGCTCGGCGGTGTCGCGCCGGCGGCGGTCTCGGTCTCCCGGTCCGCGGCCGGGTCGCCGGCCGCCGCGACCGGCGCG
>CAZMRP010001053.1:0-1807 GCA_964568275.1 uncultured Myxococcales bacterium | reverse complement strand
TCTGGACGCGCATCCCGGTGCAGCGGCTGGTGCGCGGCGAGTCCGAGCGACTGCGCGCGCTGGACGACACCCTGCGACGCTCGATCAAGGGCCAGGACGACGCGATCGCCCGCGTGACGCGCGCCGTCCGCCGCGGACGCCTCGGCCTGCGCGACCCCCGCCGCCCCATCGGCTCGTTCCTGTTCGCCGGACCGACCGGCGTGGGCAAGACCGAGCTGGCGCGCAAGCTGGCCGAGGCGCTGTTCGACGACCCGCAGAGCCTGATCCGGATCGACATGAGCGAGTTCCGCGAGCCGCACATGGTCGCCCGGCTGCTCGGCGCCCCCCCCGGCTACAAGGACTCCGAGTCCGGCGGCGTGCTGACCGAGGCGATCAAGCGCCGGCCGTACTCGGTGCTGCTGCTCGACGAGATGGAGAAGGCGCACGGCGACGTGCACAACATCCTGCTCCAGCTGCTCGACGACGGCCGGCTGACCGACGCCCGCGGGCGCTCCTTCGACTTCACGCACTGCGTCGTCGTGATGACCACCAACGTCGGCGGTCGACTGGGCCTGCACGCCAAGCCGGACGAGGACGTCGATGCCCCGATGCGCGAGGCGCTGCTCGGGACGTTCCGCCCCGAGCTGCTCAACCGGATCGACGAGATCGTCGTGTTCCGCGCGCTGGGCGAGGACGCGCTGCGCGCCATCGCCCGCCTGGCGCTCGCGGACGCCGCCGGCCTGGCGAAGCCGCTGGGCGTGACCGCGGAGTTCGCGCCGCCGGTCGATGCCTGGGTCGTGGGGCAGCGCGACGCGCCGGAGTTCGGCGCGCGTCCGGTGCGGAGCGTCGTGCGTCGTCAGGTGCTCGACCTGCTGGCCCAGTTGGTGCTGGAGGGCACCGCGGCGCCGGGCGACCGGATCGCGTTCGACGTCGCCGACGGCAAGCTGGCCTGGAAGGTCGACCGCCCCGGGGCCGCGGAGGCCGTGTCCGTCCCGGCCCCGCCGCCGGCGAAGCCCGCGGGGGAGCCCGGCGCCTCGTGAGCGGTTCGAATTCCCCTCCCGACCTGCCCGACGCCCTGCTCGTCGACCTCGGCAACGTCCTGGTACACCTGCGGATCGGCCGGTTCGTGCGCCGACTGCAGCAGCGGACCGGCGCGACGGGCCCGCCGCGCGACCCGCTGTTCGCGGAGCAGGCCTACCACCGCTTCGCGCGCGGCGAGCTCGGACCGCGGGAGTTCCACGCCGCCGTGGAGCGGCGGCTGGGGTTGGCCTGGCCGTACGACGAGTTCCTCGAGGCGTGGACCGACGTGTTCGAGGAGAACGGCGAGTCGGTGGCGGCGGTGCGGCGCATGCGAGCGCACCGGCCGGTGTACCTGCTGTCGAACACCGACACCTTGCACTGGGAGTCGATCCGCGGGCGCTGGGACTGGACCGGGGAGTTCGCGGGGCTGCACCTGTCGTTCGAGGTCGGGCTCGAGAAGCCCGATCCGCGGTTCTACCGCACGTTCCTCGAGCGGCACGGGCTGGCGGCCGCGCGCTGCCTGTTCGTGGACGACCTGCCGGAGAACGTGGCCGCGGCGCGCGAGACGGGGCTGCAGGCCGTGCAGCAGGTCGATGCCGCGACGTTGGCCCGTACCGTGGCCGGGCTGCTCGACGGACGCTGAGAGGAGCTCAGATCGGGGGCGGGTCGGCGGCGGACGGCGTCGCCGGCGCCTCGGGCGCCGGGGCCGACGGGCGCGTCACGAACACGACCACCAGCGCCGCCAGCAGCAGCACGATCACCAGCACCAGCGCCAACACCACGTTGCGGCTCACGCCGGGCTGCGCGG
>CAZMRP010001052.1:0-1808 GCA_964568275.1 uncultured Myxococcales bacterium | reverse complement strand
GTCGCCGACCGCGGTGCCGAGGACGGTTCGGCTTCGCCGCTCGTGGAGGTCGTGCCGCCGGCCGACGCCGGGCCGGCGGTGCCCGCCGCCGCGGATGCCGCGCTGCCTCCTTCGACCGACGCCGGACGGCCCGGGGCGCCGCCGAAGCTGCTCTGGAAGCACCGCCCGGACGGCTACGTCGGTGAGGCGGACTTCCGCGAGGCCAGCCTGTTCAGCGCGGAGGTCGTCATCCTCGCCCACCATGCCGACAGCACCGGCGCGCGGGCCCAGACCGTGACCGCCCTGGACCCGGCCGGCGGAGCGAAGCTCTGGACGGCCGAGGAGGTCGAGCACGTCATCCATCGGGCGGGACAGGCCGCGCCGCTGTACCTCGCCTCGCGGTGCTGGCCCGACGACGAGGAGACGGACGACTGCGACAGTTTCCGTCCGGTGCGCGAGCTGCGCGAGATCGTCCCGCGGACCGGCGAAGTGACGCGGCGCATCGCGATCGAACCGCTCGACAGCTACGGCCTGACGTTCCATCTCGCCCCCGGCCGGATCCTCGCCTCCCGGTCCAACGGCCTGACCGCCATCGATCCCGCGTCGGGAGCGACGGCGTGGACGGCCCGGCGGCCCCGAAGCTCGAGCGTCCGTGCCCCCCTCGTGCTGGCGGACCGCGCAATTGCCGACGAGGACGGCTGCGTCGCCTACGCCCTGGCGGACGGGGCGGAACTGTTCCGCGTCCCGGGGTGCTTCGGGCCCGTGGCTTCCCCGGCCGGCCGGCTGTTCTGCACGCGGGGCGGCGCGTTGGAGTCGATCGCCGTCGGTCCCCTGGGCGAGACGTTGGCCACCTATCCGGGCCGCGTCGTCGCCGCCTCCGATCGCTACGCGGTGTTCGAGGACGTCCACGGCCCGCCCGACGAGCCGCTCGGCTTCGTGGTCTACGAGCTGGACGGCGGCGCGGCCGTGCTCACGTTGCGGGGCGCGACGCGAGACGAGTACTACAGTGCCGTCACCCTGTACGACGGCGAGCTCTTCTACTACCGCTCCACGGACCAGACGCTGTGGCGTCACGACGTGGCGAGCGACCGTCGGCAACGGATTCGCCGCTTCTCGGCGGGCTTCGTCATCGCTCCGGACGGCGTCGGCGAGGCTCCCGCGCACCTCTCCGACCCGCCGCTTCTCGCGTCGCCCTATCTGTTCATCAACAGCTGGGAGATCGCCGCCTATCGACTCGCGCCGCTGGAGTGACCGCGCCCCGGCCACGCCCCCGGCGGCCGGTCGGCGTCAGGCCACGATCTCCATCCGCAAGCCCCGTGCGTCGCGTTCCGGCTCCCCCTCGGGCAGCACCAGCGCCCGGCCGTGGCGCAGCCGGTGGGCGGTGACCAGGCAGGCCGCCGCGCCCAGCAGATCGTCGGGGCGCACCGCCTCCCGCCCCAGCTCCCGGCGCGGGGCGAGCAGGTCGAGCGGTCCGAGCAGCGGACGCAGCAGCGCGAGCCGCTCCTTGCGCCCCGCCGCGGTCGCCTTCGGGAAACGCAGTCCGCCCCCGCCGCCCGCCAGCACCGCGAAGGTCAGCTCGGGGTGCGCCTCGCGGACGTGCTGTTGCAGGGCGGGCGTCAACAGCGCGTCGGCCTGCCGCAGTCGCGGGAACAGCTCGAAGCTCTGACGCGTCAGGCCGCGGCCGCAGGCCTTGCGGTTCGCCGAGCCCGCGGCCGCGAAACCTTCCGTGTGCAGCGCCGCCCGGCACGGCGGAGCGAAGACGCTCGAGGCCCGCGGCGCGCCGAGCCGCCTGCGCGCCGCCACGTCGCAGGCCCGCGGGCCGCTGTCCG
>CAZMRP010001051.1:0-1808 GCA_964568275.1 uncultured Myxococcales bacterium | reverse complement strand
CGACGAGCTGGCCGCGGTGACCGTCGCCGCGGCGCTCGAGAGCAGCGGACGCACCATCCCCCTCGGCGGACCCTTCACCTCCGACGAGCTGGCCGCGGTGACCGTCGCCGCGGCGCTCGAGAGCAGCGGACGCACCGTCCCGGTCGGTGGACCCTTCGCCTCCGACGAACTGGCCGCGGTGGCCGCGGCGCTGGTCCTCGCGGCCGGCGCTCCGGCTTCGGCCGAGGCGGCGGCGATCGCCGCGGCGATCCGCTGCCACGAGGCGGGCCTCGCCGGAGGAACGATGGTCCAGGTGGTCCAGGGCGCGCCGCAGCCGGGCGCCGGTGCCTGGGGCGAGGCGGCGTTCGCCGGACGCGGCGGCGCGGGACTGCCCGCGCTGCGACGCGGCTAGGGCGGGGAACGGAGACGCACGATGTCGGAGTTCCTCGGTTGGTTGAGCGAGCTGTGGCAGACGATGGGGTTCGACAGCCTCGTCTGGCAGCAGCCCGTGATGTGGCTCGTCGGCGGCCTGCTGATCTTCCTCGCGATCAAGTTCGAGTTCGAGCCGCTGCTGCTGATCCCGATCGGCTTCGGCGCCATCGCGGTCAACACCGCGCCCGAGCTGGTGGCGGCGCCGACCGGCGACGTGGTCGGCGGTCTGTACTACTACTTCATGTACGGCATCCACCTCGAGCTGTTCCCGCCGCTGATCTTCCTCGGCGTCGGAGCGCTGACCGACTTCGGCCCGCTGATCGCCGCGCCCTACACCTTCCTGCTCGGCGCCGCGGCCCAGATCGGCATCTTCGTCACGGTCCTCGGCGCCGTGCTGCTCGGCTTCACGCACCAGGAGGCGGCGTCGATCGGCATCATCGGCGGCGCCGACGGCCCGACGACGATCTTCACCACCGCCAAGCTCGCCCCCCACCTGCTGGGGTCGGTGATGGTCGCCGCCTACTCCTACATGTCGCTGGTCCCGGTGATCCAGCCGCCGATCATCCGGCTGCTGACCACGAAGAAGCAGCGCACGGTCCGGATGGAGCAGCTCCGTCCGGTATCGCAGCGCGAGCGGGTGATCTTCGCGCTGCTGACGACGATCCTGTGCATCCTGGTCGTGCCGGCGGCCGCCTCGCTGTTCGCGATGCTGGGCCTCGGCAACCTGCTGCGCGAGGCGCTGGTCGCCGACCGGCTGAGCAAGGCCGCCCAGAACGAGATCATCAACATCGTGACCCTGCTGCTCGGCACCTGCGTCGGCATGAACATGCACCACTCGATGTTCCTCACCGCGGGCAGCCTCAAGATCCTGCTGCTGGGCGCCGTCGCCTTCTCGTTCGCCACCGCCGGCGGTGTGTTGCTCGGCCAGCTCATGTACCGGCTGACCAAGGGCAAGGTCAACCCGATGATCGGCGCCGCGGGCGTCTCGGCCGTGCCGATGGCGGCCCGCGTGGTCCAGCGCGTGGCCAGCGAGGAGGACCCCGAGTGCTTCGTGCTGATGCACGCGATGGGGCCCAACGTCGCCGGCGTGATCGGCACCGCCGTGGCCGCCGGCGTGCTGATCGCCATCCTGCAGTAGCCGTTCTCCCTCGCCCGCAGTTCCCCGAAGTTGAAGCTCCGGACGCCCCGCACGTATATTGCCGTCGGCCATGACGATCTTCAGCCGATTCCAGGTGTTCCTGCCGCTCGTCGCCGCCGCCGCCTGCGGCCCGGCGATCACCAACGTCTCCGCCGCCGCCGACGCCGGCCCGGTCGCGCCCTCCGACGCGCCGGAGCCGGCGGCGGTCGACGACGATCCCGCCGGCGAGGCGCTCGCCCGCGCCCGGGAGGCCTACGCC
>CAZMRP010001050.1:0-1811 GCA_964568275.1 uncultured Myxococcales bacterium | reverse complement strand
GGGTTGTCGTCGTCGGTCGCGTCGTCGGTGACGCAGGCCGGCGCGAGAGCCAGGCCGAGCGTCGCGAGGAACCACCATCCCACCTGTCGCATCCGAACCTCCCGGGCCGCTCCCCGTCCCCGCGGCCGTCCATCCGGAGCTGTTCCACGCGGA
This sequence comes from uncultured Myxococcales bacterium, assembly GCA_964568275.1. Taxonomy (GTDB): domain Bacteria; phylum Myxococcota_A; class Polyangia; order DRWM01; family JAAZOP01; genus JAAZOP01. The sequence continues at coordinate 1,658 of CAZMRP010001050.1, read as the reverse complement.
GCACGATCTGTCAAGGGAGTCGCGCGAGTCGCGGGGTCGAGCGGCGGGCGACGTGCCGCCCGCCGGGCTGCGCCGGCGGATCCCGGCCGACGGCGGTCGAGACGCTTGACGCCCGGCGGTCCGTCGGGGAAGGTGGGCGTTCGGAGGACCGATGGCGCCCGCGACCGATCCCGTGCGTCCGACCGCCGCCCAGGCCGTTCTGGCCGCATCGCTCGCGCTCGCGCTGCTGCCGGCGGCGCGCTGTGGGGCCGAGACTGCCGACGCGCGTCCGGTCGACGCGCGTCCGTCGACCTGGGCCGTGCCGCTCACCGAGCCCGGTCTGCCCAACCTGCACCGCGTCGACGACGGGCTGTTGCGCGGCGCGCAGCCGAGCGCCGAAGGGATGCGCTCGCTGGAGCGGATGGGCGTCCGCACCGTGGTCAACCTCCGCGTCACCGGCTCGGACCGCGAGGAACTGCTCGGCACGCAGCTCGAGTACGAGCACATCAGCTTCAAGCCGTGGCACCCCGAGGACGAGGACGTCGGCGCGTTCCTGCGGATCGTCACCGACCCGACCCGCCGTCCCGTGTTCGTCCACTGCCGGCACGGCGCCGACCGCACGGGAATGATGGTCGCGATCTACCGCCGGGTGGTTCAGGGCTGGAGCGCGGACGACGCGCTGGCCGAGATGACCGAGGGCGGCTTCGACTTCCACCCGGTGTGGCAGAACCTGCTCGACTACGTCCGCGAGCTCGACCCGGCGCGATGGCGCCGAGACCTCGGGTTGCCCGACCCGTAGGCCGCCGCGGCGGGTCGCGGGCGCCCCGTCGCCCGCTGCCTCGACTGCCTCGACTTTCTGGACTTTCTAGGCTTTCTGGACTTTCTGGGCTTTCTCGACTTCCTCGACTTCTGCTACAAGGTGCCGCGAGGTCTTGATGGGCGGCACGCCGAGCCAGGGAGGGAGCTGTCCGGTCTGCGGGTCGCGGGTCGACCCGCTGCGCGCCGGCGCCGTCGGCATCTTCGACGGCACCTTCGTCTACTTCTGCTCCGACGCCTGTCGCGCCACGTTCGGTGCGGCCCGGGCGTCGACGGCGCCCCCCGGCACGTCGCCCAGCGGGTCGTGGACCTCGGCGCCGAGGACGGACGGACCGCAGCCGTCGACCGCACCGCCGACCGCTTCCGCTGCCGCGGCGAGCCCCTCGCCCGGCGGGCGCGCCGTGGCGGCTCCGTCCTTCGGACCCAGCGTCGGCGTGTTTCGCTCGACCGGCTCCCGCGTTCCGGTGCGACCGTCGGCGGGCCTGCGGGCGACGCCCGCCTCGCCGCCGTCGGCGGTCGACGACCGTGCGTCGTCGCTGCCGCCGCCGGTGGTGACTTCGGTATCGACCGTTCCGCCGCCGGCGGTCGAGTCGCGGCGGCCGGTCTTCGGCGGCGCGTCGGACGCGGCGGCGGGCGGGGTTCTCCCGGACGACGACCCGGCTCCGGAGGGCGCGGCGGCTGACGAGGCGGCCGGGGACGCGGAGGGGGAGGTCGGGGCGCGGAGGCTGGAGCTGCCGGCGTACGGCTTGGCGCCGGAGCCGGGACCGCACCGGGTCGGCATCACGCCCGCGGCGCTGTTCGGCTTCCTGCTGCTCCTGGGGGCGTTCGCCGCCGCGCACCGGGCGCGGCGGTGGTTCACCTGG
>CAZMRP010001049.1:0-1815 GCA_964568275.1 uncultured Myxococcales bacterium | reverse complement strand
CACAAGCAGGTAGGTCTCGTCCTGGCGCGCGTGCTCCACGGCAAGGTCGACCGCGAAGCCGCGGGAGGCGAAACGCAGGAGCGGCGCGGCGGGAGCCCGGCCGGTCTGGAGGGCCCGACGCAGGGCGCGCGGGTCAAGGAACGGCACGGCGCAGCGGAAGCGGTCGGCCGGGTCGTCGGGCAGCACGCGCAGCCGCTGGGGGCTCAACTCGGCCAGCCCCGTCGCCACGACCTTTCGCGCCGCGGGGCCGAACTCGTCGAGCAGTCCGACGCCGAAGTAGCGCCGGAAGCGGTCGCGGGAGACCTCGCCGTGCTTGCGCATGCTCATCAGGACGAAGTGGCGCAGCTCGTCGTCGCGGGAGCGCCGCACGACCCAGTAGCGCCGTTCGCGAGGGTCGAAACGGTCGGGAATCGGCCCGCAGTCGGTGTAGCCGAGCCGGCCGCGGACGAGCGAGTGGGCGCCGGGACCAAGGCCGAGAATCGAGGCGGGGACGGGCGAGGCTTCGTCGTAGAACTCGTCGCCGGCGAAGGCGAGCGGCCGGGCGCCGACGCGGTCGAAGACCCAGCAGTTGTCGCCGGCGGTCTCCCGCTCGCGCCCGCCGGCGTAGCCGTGGCGGGCGGCGTGGGTGCGCATCCACGGCACGACCTGCTCGAGGAACTCCCGGCGGCGGTCGAGGAACGCGTCGAAGTCGCCGCCGAACGCCCGGTCGACGTACGAGCGCATGGGGACCAGCGGGTAGACGGTGATCTGGTCGGGGCCGAGCGTCGCGAGCTCGGCGAACGAGGTGCGGAACGTCGTCGGGTCGTCGCCGGCCAGGCCCGCGATCAGGTCGACGCACAGCTGGGGGATGCCCGAGTCGCGGACCAGGCGGAAGGCGCGCTCGACGACCCGGCGGGTCTGGTAGCCGCGGTCCTGTGCCCCGAGCACCCGGGGGCTCAGCGACTGGACGCCCATGCTGACGCGACGGAAGCCGTGGCGGGCGAGCACGGCCAGTTGCTCCGCAGTGACCCCGGCGGGGTTGAACTCGATGGCCCGGTCGCCGTGGATCGGGTCGAACTCGAACCACGCGAACAGCCGCGTCAGCAGGCGGTCGAGGAGCGGGGGGCCGAGCAGTCCCGGGGTGCCGCCGCCGACGATCAGGTTGGTGAAGCGCGCACCGGCGAGGGCCGGGGCGAAGTACTCGAAGGCGTCGAGCAGGGTCGCCACGTAGCGCTCGAGCTGGGCCGGCGACTCGAGGCGGGCCTTGAAGTGGCGGCAGTAGGCGCAGCGGTGCAGGCAGAACGGGACGTGGATGTAGAAGCCGAACAGTGCCGGGATGCGGCCCTGGCGGCCATCGCGCGTGCAGGCGCGCCAGGCGCGGCGCAGGTCGACCGCCGCCAGTTCGTCGCGCTCGCCGGTGTCCTCGAGGCGGCGCTGGAGGGTCGCCAGATCGTAGCCCAGTCCGGCGAAGCTGTCGCCGAACGAGGGGATGGTGCGTGCGGAGCGCATCGGCGACAACGACTCTAGGCCGCCGATGCGCGGGGGATCAAGGCGGCCCGGCTGGCGACGGTGGATGGGCTGTACTAGTCTGGCCGCCATGCGTGCCCCCCGGCTGCTTACCGACCTCGGGATGAAGCTCTCGCTGCCGTACAACCACCAGCCGGACTGGGTCGCGCGCATGAGGCCGTTCTTCGGCGCCGCCCGCGAGGCGTACCTGGCGCCGCCGCCCGAGGTGGCGACGTCGCTCAAGGCGTTCTGCGGGTCGGCGTCGGCCTACGCCCGGGAACGGGCGCAGCTGCGCGACGCGCTCTAGCCGCACGGGGCGACGCTGTGCTA
>CAZMRP010001048.1:0-1816 GCA_964568275.1 uncultured Myxococcales bacterium | reverse complement strand
GTCGAGAAGGTGACGAGCTACCTGCTCAACGGGCAGGCGATCCAGGTGGAGGCGCGCGACGGCGACACCGATGCCGGCCGCGAACGGGCGCGGGCGGCGGAGCGCGCGCTGCGGGAGGTGGAGTCGGCCAACGCCGTAGCGCAGCTCGACTACGCGCCGGAGCTCGACGCGGCGATCCTCGGCGACGGCTGCTACCGGGTGACCTGGGACGCCGCCGAGGGCGCGGTCCGCGTCACCGCGCCGGACGTGCAGGGCGTCTACGCCTGGCGGAGCGGGAGCGACGCATCGCGGCTGGACGCGGTGGCGTGGCAGTACGTGGGCGGCGCGAGTGAAACCGTGACGGAGTACTGGACGGCGGAGACGTTCGAGCTGTGGCTGCTGTGGTCGTTCGCGGGCGGGCCGTGAACCGCGCCCGCGGGAGAGGTGCGACGATGGGCAAGCGGGCGAGCGGGATGCTGGTGGTCTGCGCGATCGGGGGCGGCTGGACGGTCGGCGCCGGGGACGCGGCGCGGGCCGACGAGACGTGGGTGCTGGGCGACCTGGTCGAGGCGCCCGCGGGCGGGGCGGGGGACGACGAGGCGGACGGCGACGAGCCGGAGGACGACGAGCCGTCGGAACCGGGGCGCGGAGCGGAGCGGCTGCCGGGCCCGCTCCCGGAGCTCGGGTTGCCGCCGGACGCCGGCCCCGAGGAGTACCTCGCGGAGTTCCTGCGGCGCTGCGGCGCGCCGACGCTGGAGGAGACGCTGGCCGCGGCGACGGCCTTTGCGGGGCTCGACCCGGAGGTCGAGGAGGCGCTGGTGACGCAGGCCCGTTGGGCGGCGCTGCTGCCTCGCCTGCGCGTGTCGGTGCGTCGCGACTGGGAACACGACGAGTCGCTCGACCTGCAGCCGGACCCCACCCGGGACCGCTACGGCGTCGACACCGACGACGACCTCGAGCTGGGCGTGTCGGCGCAGTGGGACCTCGGGGCGCTGGTCGCCCCGCCGGCGGCGACGACGGCGCGTCGGCTGGCGCTGGAGGCGGCGGCGGCCCGGCGGAGGCTCCGGCTCGAGGTCGCGGCCGCCTATTTCGACCGCTGCCGGCTTCGGCTAGAATGGCAGTCCGCGACGGAGGGGGTCCGTCGCGCCGAGCTGGCCTGGGCGCTTGCCGAGCGGGCGGCCCGGCTGGACGCGTTGACCGGGGGGTTCTTCCAGCGGCGGGCCGCGGCGTCGGCGCCGGAAGAGCGGGAAGGACGATGATCGAAAATCGCAAGGACAAGCGCTACGACGTCAACGTGACCGCCGAGGTGTTCCTGCCGGACCGGGTGCTGGAGGCCACCACGCGCAACCTGTCGCGCAGCGGCGTCTGTTTCGAGTGCGAGCCGTTGCTCCCGGAGGGGGCGACGGTGGCGGCCACGCTGTACCTCACGGTGGACGGCATCGAGGACGCGTCGACGGCGCCGCTCAAGGTCACGACCCAGGTCCAGTGGACCAGCGAGCTGGACGACGTCCGAGGTCTGGTGGGGGCCCAGTTCGTGAACCTCGACGACGCGGGACAGAAATCGATCGACCGCTTCCTCTCCGCGTTGGGCGAGTAGCCTACCCCGCGTCGACCCGGAGCTCGAGGATCGCCGCCTCGGCCTGCTGGCGGTGTCCCAGCCACAGGGCCAGGACCAGGGTGCCGAGCAGGCCGATCGTCGCGGGTTGCACCACCGCGACGTACCAGGCGGACGGCACCAGCTGGTCGAGCATCACGGACGCGGCGGCCAGCGGCAGGGCGGCCAGCCAGGCCAGGCCCGCGGCCCGGGGGTCGCGGCCCCGCGCCCAGCGCCGCCGCC
>CAZMRP010001047.1:0-1822 GCA_964568275.1 uncultured Myxococcales bacterium | reverse complement strand
GGTGAGCTTGGACAGGCAGGCGACGGCGATCCCCGCGGCGACCAGTGGCCAGTCGAGCCGGGAAGGACGCGCTCCGGCGGCCCCCAGCAGCCCGACGAGCCCCACGGCCCAGCCGAACGCCAGCGGCGTGTCCGGCGTGGCGAGCAGCGCGGCGGCCGAGCCGAGCAGCGACGTGCCGACCGCCGCGGCCGCCAGCAGCGCGAACCCCGGCCGAAGACCGGCTCGTCGTCCCGCGAGGAACGACAACGGGATCAGCAGCGTGCCGAGCAGCACGAACGGCCAGCGCACGCCGAGCGCGGTGTCGCCGGCCACCGCCGTCCCGGCCGCGACCAGCCAGGCGACCAGCGGCGGGTGGTCGGGATACGACAGCGCCGGGGCCTGCGACCAGGTCCAGTAGTACGCCTCGTCCGGCGACAGCTCGAGCGTTCCGGCCAAGGCGAGGTGGAGCAGGCCGAGCGCCAGGGCGAGCAGGGCGACGGCGGCCGCGACCCGACGGGAGTCCATCGGGCGCACGCTAGCAGCCCCCGCCCGACGAAGGAACTTCGGCCGGTCGCGCGAAGCGGCGAAGCGGGGTGTCGCGCCGAGACGCCCGGCAGGGGGAGCGACCTCGCGCCAAGCCGCCAAGGCGCCAGACCGGGGAAGAGTACCTTGCGACTTGCGATTCGCAGGCCACGACTGGCCGGAGGGGCGCCTCGCGTCGCGGCGCCCGCGCGCCGCGACGCCGCATCCGCACGGCTCGCGGTGTTCCGGCGACCTGGCGATCTGGCGCGGCCTTCCGCCTCCACCCGCTGGGCGGCTTCGCGTCCTGGCGCGAGTCGTTCCGTCGTCGCGTCCTGGTGCGGGATCCAGCGGGGATCGTTGCGCGAACGGCACGGTCCGGGGTACAACGGCCGGGCGGAAGGGAGTGCGCGATGAGCTTCATCAAGGTCCCGGGAACGCGGAACAGGCACCGGGTCGTGCTGTACGCGTTGTCGACCTGCGGCTGGTGCCGCAAGACCAAGGAGCTGCTGCAGGGCGAGGACGTGGAGCACGAGTACGTCGACGTCGACCTGCTGGAGGGCTTCGAGCGGAAGATGGTTTCCGAAGAGGTGCGGGAGCTGAACCCGCGCGGCAACTACCCCGTGCTGCAGATCGACGAGCAGGTGATCGTCGGCTACGACCCCGACAAGACCCGGGAGGCGTTGGCGTGATGAGCGGCGAATCGTCGAAGCCCGAGGAGTTCGCGCCGGAGGTGCTCGCGCTGCACGCGCGGCTCGACCGCGAGGCGCGCGAGGGCGGGTACCGGCTGAACCCGGACCGCGAGTTCACCCTGCGCCTGGTCGAGGCGCTGCTCACCAACGAGAAGCGCTACGGCTACTGGGCCTGCCCGTGCCGTCTGGCGTTCGGCGAGAAGCCGAAGGACCTGGACGTGATCTGCCCCTGCAACTACCGCGACGCCGACCTCGACGAGTTCGGCGCCTGCTACTGCGCGCTGTACGTCAGCGACGACTGGATCGCCGGCAAGATCAAGCAGCAGTCGATTCCGGAGCGCCGGCCGGAGAAGTTCGTGGTGGAAGGGTACTCGCCGGAGCCGCGGGCGACCGCGGGCGGTGCGGTGCCGGGCCAGGCGAAGCTGCCGTACCCGGTCTGGCGCTGCCAGGTCTGCGGGTACCTCGCCGCGCGGGACGAGCCGCCGGCGATCTGTCCGGTGTGCAAGGCGAAGAAGGATCGCTTCGAACGGTTCTTGTGAGCGGGCGTGACGATGGAGCGGCCGGGCGGTGAGGGCGGACGCGACGGGGCGACGGAGTCGCGCCGGCCGGCGTCCCCGTCCAGCCGCTGCGCC
>CAZMRP010001046.1:0-1823 GCA_964568275.1 uncultured Myxococcales bacterium | reverse complement strand
TAGGCCCAGCCGTCAGCGGGCTGGGCGGCACCGTTGTGATAGCCGTGCGGACCGGGTCGATTGGACATAACAACTCCCGCCTGACCCCTCAGGCGGGCCACGCCGAATACGGCGCCGATTTCAGCCCCTTATGGTTAATTTTCCGCAAATCATTGGGTGCTAAGGGCCTATACTGGTTTCGACAGCGCCTTCGCGGCGGCAAGGACCTCTTCGGCATGACCCGGCACTTTCACCTTGGGCCAGACCTTGGCGATGCGGCCGTCCGGGCCGATCACACCGACGCACAGGCCGTCGTCGCAGAGCACGCGCCGCTCGGGATCGAACGGCTCGTCGTCGTCGTCGTCGCGCTGCAGCTTGGGATCGGTCATCGACAGCACCTCCGGGGTCGCGGCCCGAGCCTAGCAGGGGCGCGGGGTCCGCCACCAGCGGCTTGCGCACCGTCGCCAACGGCGGGGTCCGATAGCGGCCGGACCGCTCGCCGCGCCCGGCGGGCCGCTCGCCCAGTCGCCGTGTACCGAGGTGTCTGTCTGGTGAAAACATGGTAGACTCGGCGTGTACGAAGTGGTCGGAGATGGGAGAGGCGTCAACCATCGTTGTCAACGGCGTATACGCCCTGCTCCGTCCGTTGGCGGAGGGCGGGTCGGCGGTGGTCTGGGCGGCGCGCCGGGAGGGGGAGCCGCGGGAACTGGTGTTCAAGGCGTACCGGGAGCCGGCGGCGGCCGCCGCGGTAGGCGAGGCGCGGAGGCTGCGGGCGGTGCGGCATCCGGCGGTGGTGGAAGTGCTGGACGTCGGGGTGGTGGAGGACGTCGCGCAGAGGCGCCAAGGCGCGGGGGGGGAAGGGGACCAGGTCGCGCCAAGGCGCCAAGGCGCACCGGGGGAGTTGTCCGGGCCGCTGGTGGGAGCGCCGTTCGTGGTGATGGCGCAGGTGGCCGGGAGCGACCTGGACCTGTTCCTGGCGGGGCTTCCGGAGGACCGACGGGCGGCGGTGGCGGCGGAACTGCTGGCCCAGGGGTTGACGGCGCTGGCGCACCTGCACCGGCGCGGGGTCGTGCACCGCGACCTGCACCCCGCGAACCTGCGCGTCGGCGAGACGGACGGCGCGCCGCGGCTGACGCTGCTCGACTTCGACCTGTCGGTGCCGGTGGGCCGGGCGGCGCCGGCCGGCGGGCGGCTGGGGTTCATCGCGCCGGAGCAGCTCGCGGGACGGCCGGAGCCGCGCTCCGATCTGTGGGCGCTGGCGGCGTCGGTGCGTTGGGCGTTGGTGCGGCAGGACCCGCTGACCGGCGGGCCCGCACTGCCGGTCGACGCCGCTTCGTGGGCGTCGCGGGTTCTCGGGATGGAACCGTTGCCGTTGGCGTCGGCCCGGCCGGGCGTGCCGGCGGCGCTCGCGCGCACGATCGACCGCTGCCTGGCTCGCGATCCGGCGCGCCGCCCAACCTCGGCGCGCGAGGCGCTGTCGTGGCTCGATCCGGAGCGCGCCGCCCGGGAGGCGCCGCCGGATCCGTGGGTCTTCGACCCGCCGTTCGTCGGCCGAAGCGTCGAGCTGACCCGGCTCGCGGAGTGGCTGGCGGGTGCCGGGGACGCGGACCGTCCGCTCGTGGCGTGCGTCGTCGGCCCGGACGCCTCCGGTCGCCGCCGGCTCCTCTCCGAAGCGCTGGTGCGGTCTACGGAGCGGGCGCTGCTGGAAGGGCGTCCGCTGCCGCGCGCGGAACGGCGGGTCGTAGAGACGCCGGCGGCGGGGTCGGCGGCGGTCCGCGAGCTGCTCGGCCGCCCGGACGCGCCGGACGTCGTGACGCTCGACGCCACCACCCTGGTCGGCGAGG
>CAZMRP010001045.1:0-1824 GCA_964568275.1 uncultured Myxococcales bacterium | reverse complement strand
ACCGAGAACGCTCGTCGGCACCTTCGGCGACATGCTCCGCGTCCCCGGCGCCTCCGGCCGGACGCTCGAGGCCGCCCGCGCCGCCGGCGCCGCCGTCCGGGTCGTCTACTCCGCCCTCGACGCGCTCGAGCTGGCCCGCACCGCCCCGACCACCGAGGTGGTGTTCGTCGGCGTCGGCTTCGAGACCACCGCGCCCACCATCGCCGCCACGATGCGCACCGCGCTCGAGCGTCGCGTCGCCAACTTCTCCGTCCTGCCGTCGTTCAAGCTCGTGCCGCCGGCGATGGCGGCGCTGTGCGCCGCCCCCGACGTCCGCATCGAGGGCTTCCTCTGCCCCGGGCACGTCTCCGCGATCATCGGCACCCGGCCCTACGAGCCGGTGGCCCGTCGCGTGCCGTGCGTCGTCGGCGGCTTCGAGGCGCTCGACATCCTCGAGGCGCTGGTGGAGCTGTGCGAACGGGTCCGGGACGGGCGGCCGGCCGTGGTCAACTGCTACGCCCGCGTCGTGCGCGACGAGGGCAACCCGACGGCACTGGCGATGCTGGACGAGCTGTTCGAGGCGGGCGATGCCGCCTGGCGCGGGATCGGCGTGCTCCCCGGCACCGGCCTCCACGTCCGCGAACGCCACGGCGCGCTCGACGCCCGCCGGCGCTTCGGCCTCCCGCCTTCGTCGCCCGACGAGCTGCCGCCCGGTTGCGCGTGCGGCGAGGTGATGCGCGGCGTCCTGCTGCCCCCCGAGTGTCCCCTGTTCGGCAAGCGCTGCACGCCGTCCGCCCCGGTCGGCCCGTGCATGGTGTCGACCGAGGGCTCCTGCGCCGCGTACCACAAGTACGGCGGCTAGCCCGCGTCCCGCGTCCCGTTCCCCCGTCCTACCGCACCTCGAATCCGGCGCGCGCCAGCTCGCGGCCGTCCGGGGCGCAGACGACCACCTCGTAGCGCCCCGCGGCCGTCTTCCCCGCCTTGGAGAACGTGGTGTACTGCGCCTGTGCCGGCACGCGCAGCGTCAGCCCCTCGCCGGGTGCGGGCGACCCGCCCGCCGCGAGGTACGAGACCCGCAGCTCGGTCTCCGCGCGGTCCGCGTTGGTGATCCGCAGCAGCGCCCAGACCAGCTCCCGCGGCGCGAACGTCGTCGCCGGTTCCACGCAGCGCCGGTTCTCGACGCCGCGGCAGAGCTCGAGCGATGCGACCCCCAGTCCCGTGCCCGGCGGGACGGGAGCGGCCGGCTCGTCGACGAGCGTGCTCGGCGGCGGCGGCGCCGACGGCTCCGGCGGCGGCTCCGCGGGAGACGGCAGCGGCGGCGAAGCCGGCCCCGCGCCGACCTGGAACCTCGCCCGGGCGAGCTCGACGTCGTTCGGGGACGTCACGACCACGTCGTAGCTGCCGTCCTGCTGCTTCGAGGCCTTGGAGAACGTGGTGTACCGCTCCTGGGCCGGCACCCGCAGCGACAACCCGCGCCCCGGCGCCGGCGACAGACCGGCCGCGAGGTACGACACGCGGACCTCCGTCTCCGCGCCCGTCTCGTTGGTCAGCCGCAGCAGCGTCCAGACCATCTCGCCGGGCGCGAACGTCCGCCGCTCGCCGACGCACATGCGGTTCTCGAGCGCCGTGCACAACACGACCGACTCGACGCCGAGCCCCTCCGACGACCCCGTCTCGGTGAGGAACTCCGGAGCCGGCGGCTCCGGCGGCGCCGCATCGGGGACCGGACCGGCGTCGGCCGGCGGCTCCGGCGGTGGGGCGTCGGGGCTCGGGCCGGCATCGACCGGCGGCTCCGGCGGTGTCGCGTCCACGACGACGGGCGGCGCGAGCGCATCGGCGGCCGGG
>CAZMRP010001044.1:0-1824 GCA_964568275.1 uncultured Myxococcales bacterium | reverse complement strand
GGCGAGGGTGGCCGCGCCGCGGCGAGGAGGACCACGATGCGCGAGGCACACGGTACGGCCCGGAGGGCGACCTTCCGCGCGGCACTCGCGCTGGCGCTGCTCCCGGCGGCGCTGGCGGGGTGCGAGGCGGCGGTGATGCCGGACGACGAGCCCGGCTCCCTGCAGCGGCCGATCGTCGGCGGCGATCTCGAAAGCGGCTACCCCGGGGTCGGCGCGCTGGTGATCGAGCCCGCCTACACCGGCTCGACCCCCGCGCACTTCTGCTCCAGCGTGCTGATCGCCCCGCAATGGGTGCTGACCGCCGCCCACTGCGCCCTGCCGGAGGACATCCGGTTCTACATGGTGTCGTTCTTCGTCGGCACCGACGTCACCCGGCCCGGGACGATGTTCGAGGTCGATTCGGTCCACCCGCACCCGTCCTACAGCACGTGGACCCACGACTACGACATCGCGCTGGTGCACCTGGCCACGCCGGTGCCGAGCTCGGTCGCCACGCCCTACGCCTACGCGACGAGCGCGCCGAGCCGCGGGGCGAGCGTGTTCTGGGTCGGTTGGGGCGTCAACGACGGCGTGCGCGACACCGGCTCGGGGATCAAGCGCAGCGGGACCGGGACGATCGGCTCGGTGGCGACCCGGCAGTACGGCTACTCGTTCACCGGCGAGATGCCGTGCAGCGGCGACTCGGGCGGCCCCGGCTTCACCGGCACCGGCACCGCGCAACGCGTCGCCGGCGTGGTCTCCACCGGCGACGAGGACTGCCGCTACTCGGGCAACGACACGCGGGTCGACGCGTTCGCCTCGTGGATCACCACGACGATGGCGGGACCGACCGGGACGCCCAACTGCGAGCCGCTCGGCGGTTCCTGCGGCACGGAGGCGTGCTGGCCCGTCGAGGACGCGATCTGGGCCTGCCTGCCGAGCAACCGGCGGGCCGGGGGCACGGCCTGCAACCCCGACGCCTCGACCTGGGGCGACACCCTGCCGTGCGCCGACGGCTACGCCTGCATGGAGCTCTCCCCCGGCGTCGGCCAGTGCGTCGACTTCTGTCGTACGGCCGGCGACTGCCCGAGCGGCCAGAGCTGCGTGCTGCCGATTTTCGTCGGGGTCGCCGACGTCGGCGTCTGCCTGCCGGTGTGCGACCTCCTGGGCGGCGATTGCGGCGGCGGCACGGCCTGCTACGCGGTGGACGGGGCGCGCACCGGCTGCCGGGAGAGCAACGGGCTGGGCGACGGCGCGGAGTGCGATCCGGTGATCGGCACCGGCGCCCCCGTGCCCTGCGCCGACGGCCTGAGCTGCACCCGCACCGGCGGTCTGCATGTCGGCGAGTGCACGCCGTATTGTCGCGGTGACGCCGACTGCGGGCCCACGGAGATGTGCGACATCCCCGTGTTCCGCGCGATCGCCGACGTCGGCGACTGCGTCTGCGCCGACCGCGACCTCGACGGCTGGTGCCTGCCCGACGACTGCGACGACGCCGAGCCGCAGGTCAACCCGGGACTGGCCGAACGGTGCGGGGACGGGCTCGACAACAACTGCAACGGCGCCGTCGACGAGGGCTGCGGCTGCGTCGACAACGACGGCGACGGCTCCTGCCTGCCCGACGACTGCAACGACGGCGACCCCGCGATCCATCCGGGCGCGACCGAGGTCTGCGGCGACGGCGTCGACAACAACTGCGCCGGCGGCATCGACGAGGGGTGCCCGTGCGCCGACGTCGACCGCGACGGCTGGTGCCCGCCGGAGGACTGCAACGACGGCGACCCCGCGGTCAACCCGGCCTCGGCCGACGTCTGCGGCGACGGGCTCGACAACAACTGCAACGGC
>CAZMRP010001043.1:0-1826 GCA_964568275.1 uncultured Myxococcales bacterium | reverse complement strand
CGACCGGTCGGTTCGGCCGCGACGCGCTGGCCCTCGTCTCGCACTCGCTCAACGTCGCCTGGGACGTCCGGTCGCCGCTGATGTACGTCGGCCTGCCCACCCGCCGCTCGCAGCGGTTCGGGGAGCGGACGGTCGACACGCTGGCGCGCGCGCTGGGAAACGACGGCACGTCCCGGCCCGGCCCGGCGTGGGCCACGGCGGCCGGCGCCAACGGCGTCGCCTGGATCACCTCGTTCGTGCCGCTCGAGGCGCCGGGGCTCGAGGAGGCGTTCCGTGCCGAGGTCGCCGGCTACCGCTCGCCCGTGCACGTCTACCGCAACCGCTTCGCGCGCCCGCGCGCCGCCGTCGTCGGCCGGGCCCACACGGTGCCGGACGAGACCCGGGCGCTGGAGCTGCTGCTGGGCGACCCGGGCATCGACCCGGCGGGCGAGACGATCGTCGAGGCGCCCGCGGGCGCCGTGCCCCGGGACGGCACCGTGGGCGTCGCCGGAACGGCGCGCGTGGTCGAGGAGCGGAGCACGCGCCTGGAACTGGAGGTCGTCGCCGAGCGGGACGCCTGGCTGGTGACGACCGACGCGCCGCTGGGGGGCTGGAGCGCCACCGTGGACGGCGCGCCGGAGGATCTGCTGCCGGCCGACCTGCTGTGCCGGGCGGTCCGCGTGCCGGCCGGGACGCACCGGGTGGTGTTCGAGTACGACCCGCCGGGCCGGCTGGCCGGCTGGATCGGCAGCGGCAGCGGCGTCCTGCTGCTCGCGGCGCTGTTCGCGCTGGGCTTCCTGCAACGCCGGCGCGCCGCCCCGAAACCCGCGGCGGACCAGGCCGACCGCAAGCGCAAGCCGCGCGACCGTCGCGCGCGCTGACGGAGGCGGCGGAACGACGCTCGCCGCGCGGCGAGGCCGGAGGCACCGATGCCATCATCGACGACCGCCGACCGGAGGACCTGCCTGATCACCGGCGCCAACGCCGGCATCGGCAAGGCAGCGGCCGTCCTGCTCGCCGCGGACGGCTGGCACGTCGTGCTGGGCTGCCGCAGCCCCGAGCGGGGCGCGGCCGCGCTGCGGGAGGTCCGGGAACGAAGCCGCAGCGACGCCGTCGAGCTGCTGGAACTCGACCTGTCGCTGCAGGCCTCGATTCGTCGGGCTGCGGCGAACTGGCTGGCCGGCCACACGCGACTCGACGCGCTGATCCACAACGCCGCCGCGTTCGACTACGCCCAGCGCCGACGCACCAGGACCGCCGAGGGCTTCGAGACGATCTGGGCCACCAACCACCTCGGCCCCGTGCTGCTCACCGACCTGCTGCTGGAGGCCCTGCGGCGCAGCGACCAGGGTCGCGTGCTCACGGTCGCCTCGAAGGGCCTGGCCCTGTTCCCCGGCCTGCGCGTGGACCTCGACGACCCCGAGTTCGAGCGCCGCCGGTGGACCGTCACCCGCGCCTACTACCAGTCCAAGCTGGCGCAGGTGCTCTACACCCGGCACCTCGCCGAGCGGTTGGCCGGTTCGTCGATCACCGCCAACTGCGTCCGCGTCCCCAACGTCCGGATCGACCTCCGGCGCTACCCGGGCCTGTCGCGCCTCGCCCGACTCGCCTACTCGATCAAGTCCCGCTTCGCCCTGTCCCCGGAGACGATGGCCCGCACCTACCTCCGGCTGGCCGCGTCCGACGAGCTGCGCGGCGTCACCGGCAGGTGTTTCGACGAGCACGGCCGCGAGGTCCGCATGAACCGGAGCAGCTGCGACCGCGAGCACGTGGAGCGCGTGATGGCGCTCACACGGAGCTGTCTCGCCGCCCGCGCGGACGCGTCCGACGCGGACGCACGAACGGGA
>CAZMRP010001042.1:0-1826 GCA_964568275.1 uncultured Myxococcales bacterium | reverse complement strand
CCGCCGCGGGTCCCGGAGGCCGCGCCATGAACGACGCGCGGACGTCGTCGGGCCCGCCGGCGGGCGAGCGCGGCCTGCGCGCGCGCTGGCGACGCTGGCTCGGGCACGACCCCGAGTCGTCGACGGCGGCGGGCGCGCCGTGGCGCCGCAAGACGCGCCGCCGGATGATCTACGTCGCCGTGTTCCTCGCCGTCGGCCTGGTCCGGCTGGCGGTGCGGGCGGCCGAGCTGCAGATCCAGTACGCGCCGACGTTGCAGGAGTACGCCGACGAGCAGCACTGGCGCTCGTTCTCCCCGCCGATCTGGCGCGGGCCGATCGTCGACCGCAACGGCATGCCGCTGGCGCTCACCGTCGAGGTCGACTCGGTGTTCGCCAACCCGGCCGAGATCAAGGACCCCGAGGGGACCGCGCTCCGCCTGGCCCCGCTGCTCGGGATGGACGTCCGCGAGCTGGCGCTCAAGCTGCGCCGCTCCGGCCGGTTCGTCTGGCTCAAGCGGCTGGTGCCGCCGGCCGAGGCGCAGGCGGTGCGGGCGCTCGAGCTGCCGGGGGTCCAGACCACGCGCGAGCCGCAGCGCTTCTACCCCGGCCGCCGGCTGGCCGGGCACCTGGTCGGCTTCGTCGGCTACGACTCCCGCGGCCTGGACGGGCTGGAGCACGAGTACGACGGCGTGCTGCGCAGCGAGCCGCGCGTGCTGCGCGGCGTGCGCGACGCCCGCGGCCGCCTGGTGTTCAGCGAGGGGCTGGGCCAGGTCGAGGTGCCGCAGGGACAGCGGGTCGAGCTCGCGATCGACCGCACGATCCAGTACATCGCCGAACAGGAGCTGGAGGCGGCGCTGGCGGCCTTCGAGGGGCGGGCGGCGTCGGTGGTGGTGATGGACCCGCACTCCGGCGAGGTGCTGGCGCTGGCCAACGCCCCGACCTTCGACCCCAACCGCTACGCCGACGCCGACGCCGCCGTCCGCCGCAACCGCGCGCTGACCGACCGCTACGAGCCCGGCTCGACGCTCAAGATGTTCACCGTCGCCGCGCTGCTCGACGCCGGCCTGGTGGGCCCCGAGGAGCAGGTCTACTGCGAGGACGGGGTGTACCTGATCGGCGACTACCGGATCCGCGACGCCCACCGCAACGGCTGGCTCAGCCTGACCCAGTGCCTGCAACGCTCGAGCAACGTCTGCCTGGCCAAGCTGGCGGGGATCCTCGGCCGCCAGCGCCTGTACGAGTCGCTGCGCCGCTTCGGCTTCGGCGAACGGACCGGCGTGCCGGTCCCGGGCGAGACCGGCGGCCTGCTGCGCCACTACAGCAAGTGGTACGAGGTCGACCTGGCGGCGATCTCCTTCGGCCAGGGGATCAGCGTCTCCAACCTGCAGCTCGCCACCGCGCTCTCCGCGCTGGCCAACGGCGGCACGCTGATGCGCCCGATCCTGGTGCGCCGCGTGATCGGCGCCGACGGCCGGCTGGTGGCCGAGTACCCGCCGACGGTGCGCCGACGCGTGGTCTCCGAACGCACCGCGCGGCTGCTGGCCAGCATGCTGATCTCGGTGACCGAGGACGGCGGCACGGGGACCGAGGGCCGCGTGGCCGGCTTCGACGTCGCCGGCAAGACCGGCACCGCCCAGAAGGCCGACCTCGAAAGCGGCGGCTACGCCGAAGGCAAGTGGACCGCCTCGTTCGTCGGCTTCGTCCCCGCCGAGGACCCGCGGCTCGTGATCAGCGTCGCCGTCGACGAGCCGATGGTCAACCACTACGGCGGCATCGTCGCCGCCCCGGTGTTCCGGCGCGTCGCCGAGCGCAGCCTGCGCTACCTCGGCGTGGCGCCGACCCGGCCG
>CAZMRP010001041.1:0-1828 GCA_964568275.1 uncultured Myxococcales bacterium | reverse complement strand
AGTTGTCCGCCAGGACCATCCCCGTCGCGTCGTCGATCCACGCCAGGCGGTCGTCGGGCTGTCCCACGAGATTGCCGGCGATCGTGATCCCGTAGGCCGGTCGGGCGCCGTGCTCGATGGACAGGGCCGTGGTCACGCTGCCCCAGAACGTGTTGTGGAGGATCGCGATGTCGTGGAAATCCCCGCCCACGTCCGAGCCCCAGTACGCCAGGCCGCGATGGCAGAAGGCGGAGATGTTGTTGCGGACGACGACGTCGTGGAGCTGGGCGCCCCAGCCGTCGTAGTACTCCTCCCCGAGGGCGATGCCCGTGGCGCGCTGGCCGTCCCGCTCGTAGCCGCTGTCCGCCGAACAAGTGCTGAGGTTGCCCTCCACCGTCACGTGGTTGGAGTTGTCGACGTAGATGTTGACCGAGAAGTTGTCGTAGACGCGGTTCTCGCGCACCGTCACCCGAGTGCCCCGCGTGACCGCGATCCCCTCGCCCCAGTTGTGGAACACCAGGTTGCGCACCAGCTCGATCTCGTCGCCGCCGACCTTGACCTTGAGCGCCGACCCCCAGCCGCTGCTCGAGCCGCCGCCTTCGTTCTCGAGCACGGTGTCGTGGATCATCAGGCGTTCGGCCCGGATCCGCGTCCCGCCGAGTTGGACGCCGTGCGAGGTGCAATGGTGCACGACGAGGTCGCGCAGCACGAGGTCGCTGCCCGACGCCTCCACGCACTGGTTCTCGCTGTTCCGCACCTCGAACCCCTCGACCTGGACGAACCGGCCGGTCAGGCGGATCGACTGGCCCCCCGGCACCGTCTGCGTGTCGATGACCGGCGCCGCTCCCGCGACCGGCAGGATGCGCACCGGCTGTTCGGCGGTCCCGACCAGGTCCACGTCCAGCCGCTGCTCGTAGACGCCCCCGAAGGCCCGGATCTCGTCGCCGGACCGCCGGAGCTCCAGGGCCCGGGCGAAGGTCCGCACCGGCGCATCGAACGTCCCCGGGTCGGAGTCGTCGCCCGCGGGGCTCACGTAGACGGCCGGGGACGGCGCAACGTCCTCCGACCCGTCGGTCGCGTCGGCGTCCGCGTCCGCCCCGGGCCGGTCGTCCGGGGCATCCGTCGTTTCGGACGCCGAATCGCCGGCGGCCGCATCGCCGTCCGCAACGGCATCGGTTCCGGCATCGTCGCTGCCCGCGCTCCCGCCGTCGCAGGCCGGCCACCAGGCCAGGCCGGCGAGCGCGAGCGCCGGCAGCCACGCTCGGTCCCTTGGCCCGGGGCCGGCAAGCCGAGGAACGGTCCCCCACGCCGCTCCGGTCCTTCGCATGCCCCACCTCCTCGGATGCGCGCGTCGAACGACCTCGTCGGTCACCCGTCACCACCCTTCGGCCAGCAGCGCCTGGCGGTCCACGGCGAGGAAGCGGCGGCGGCCGTCGCGCAGCACCGCGACCGAGAGCGTCGCGCGGTGCATCCGCGTCACGAGCGTCCGGAGCTGCTCCACGTCGGCGATCGTCTCCCGCTCGATTACCAGGATCCGGTCGCCGGCCTGCAGCGGGTCGGTCCCGGGCGCGTGGTACGCCGCCGGTGTCCGAACCAGCACCTCGTCGTTGGCCTGCGAGTAGCCGACCTTCCCGGACGCCGGCGTCTCCGGCGCCGTCGTGTGGCCCGGCTCGGGAGGCGGCAGCGCCGCGGCGCGGAACACCAGTTCCACGGGCCGGCCCCGCGTGCCGACGTCGAGCGTCGCGTCCGCGGTCGCGCGGCCCAGCCCCTCCCGCTCCGCGGTGACGTCCCAGGTGCCCGGCGGCAGGCCGGCGATGGTGAAGCGGCCGTCGGCGTCGCTGCGCGTCTC
>CAZMRP010001040.1:0-1829 GCA_964568275.1 uncultured Myxococcales bacterium | reverse complement strand
ACCGCTTCAGCTCCGGCCGGTCGGCGTTCACCTCGACGAGCTGGTCGATCCACTTGCCGAACCAGCTCGGAGGCACCGCCCCGATCTGCAGCCGCCCGTTGACGAACAACGACGGCGTGCCGCCCGCGCCGTACTCGCGCGCCGCCGCCTTGTCCGTGTCGAGCTGCCGGCGGATCTCCGCGCTGTCCATGTCGGCGTGCAGGCGGTTCAGGTCGAGGCCCGCAATGCGACCGGCCAGCTCGTCGATCTTCGCCCGGCACGCCTCCGGCGTCTCGTAGCACGCCCGCTGCAGGTCCGACTGGTTGTCGAAGAACGCCGCGTGCAGCTCCTCGAACTTGCCCTGCTTGTGCGCCGCCAGCGCCGCCAACGACGGGATCTCGGCCTGCGCGTGCACGATGTGGTGCCGGATCGCCACCCGCAGGTCGTTGCCGAACGCCTGCTGCAACAGCTGCGCCGTCGCCTGGATCTTCTTGCAGAACGGACAGAGATACTCGCAGAACACCACGAACGTCACCTTCGCGTTCGCCGGCCCGCGCGTCGGCGTCCAGGGCTCGACCCGCACGTCCTTCGCCTCCGACTCCGGCGGCAACGGCGGCGCCTGCCGCGGCGGCGGCGGCTGGCGCGGCATCGCCTGCGCCGCGTTCCCGTCGGCCATCGGCAGGAACACCGCGCGGTCCGAACCCCGCGCCACGATCCGCTCGTACACCTCCGCGCGCGGCGCCCCGCTCTCCATCAGCTTCTTCGCCTCGGCCAACGCCTGGTCGACCCGCGCCTTGAACTGCTCCAACGTCAGGTTGCCGCTGAACTTCTTGCCGTTCATCACGAACGTCGGCGTCCCGCTGATCGCGAACCGCCGCGCCAGCTCCACGTCGGCCTGGACCGCCCCCGCCGCCGTGTGCTCGTCCATCGCCTTCTTGAACGCGTCCATGTTCAGCCCCACCTGCTGCGCCGTGG
This sequence comes from uncultured Myxococcales bacterium, assembly GCA_964568275.1. Lineage (GTDB taxonomy): Bacteria > Myxococcota_A > Polyangia > DRWM01 > JAAZOP01 > JAAZOP01. Next base: position 875 of record CAZMRP010001040.1, on the reverse strand, counting down.
CGTCGATCTGCGCCCGGTCCAGCGGATGCGGCGTGCTCGGGTCGCGGTTCGGCAGGTCGTAGTAGGTGCGCATCGCCGCGAACAGCGCGTCGTGCAGCTCCCAGAACTTGTTCTGCTGCGCCGCCGCCATCACCGCCTCGTGCGCCAGCTGCGCCTTGTCGTGACCCGCCAGCACGTTGTTCTTGAACACCAGCCGCAGGTCGTTCGGATACGCCTTCACCAGCTCTTCCAACGTCGCCGCCACCCGCGCGCAGTGCGGACACTGGAAGTCCGTGAACAGGAACAGCGTCACCAGCGGCTCCGCCGCCCCCAGCTTCGGCGAGTCGCCCACCGGGACCTTGTAGATCGCGTTCGGGTCCTCCTGCGGCCGCCCGGCCGCTCCCGTCCGCGCGCCGACGTTCCCCGCTCCGGCCCCGCGACCGCCGCCCTGGCGCGTCACCACCTGCCGCGCCAGCATCTCACAGCGCGAACGCGGCGCCATCAACGCCTGCCGCGTCTTCGCCAGCTCCTGCTCCACCACCTGGCCCAGCCGCGCCTCGACCTCCGCCGCCTGCACCAGCGTCCCGTTCACCCAGAACACCGGCAGCGGACCCCGGATCCCCAGCTCGACCGCCAACGCCTGCCCGGCGTCGACCTGCTCCAGCACCTCGCGCGAGTTCTGCCCCGAGCGGAACGCGTTGATGTCGATGCCGACCTGCTGCGCGAACTGCTCCAGCTCCTGCACCGTGAACTTGCCGTTCGCCGCGTAGGCCCGCTCCACGAACGGCCAGAACTTGTCGTGCGCCGCCGCCGCCAGCGAGGCCTGCGCCGCCTGGCGCCACAGCCGCTGCGGGGCCGGCTGCCCCGGCCGCACCGCCGCCGGCTCGCCCTCCGCG
>CAZMRP010001039.1:0-1834 GCA_964568275.1 uncultured Myxococcales bacterium | reverse complement strand
ACCCTCCTTCCGCTCGTCCTGCTCCAGGGGCGGGAGCGGGGTCACCTCCGCGGCGGGTCCGGGGCGCTGGCCGCCGGATTCCTTCTTTCCGCAGGCGCCGGCGGCCAGCAGGGCCACCAGCAGCCAGGACGCGCTGCCGAGGCGGAATGCGGACGGCCGGTGGAGCGTCGCGGGAAAGGTCGTCATCGGGTCCCTCCTGTTCTCCGTCACGGGGACGGCGTCCGCCGATCTTGCACCGTCGGCCACCGATGTAAAGCTCTCGGCGGGGCGGCGAGACCCTCGCGGCGACATCTCCTCACGCCGTTCTTTACACGCGCGAACGAGGCCCGTATCCTGCGGCCGCGGCTGGGGGCCGTACGACGATGCGTGTCTGTCCGCAGTGCAACTCCCAGTTTCTCGGGGCGGTCGAGCGGTGTCCGATCGACGGCACGCCGCTCCAGGATCAGGCCGATCCGCTGATCGGCCGGGTCGTGGGGGGGCGGTATCGGATCCAGGCCCGCGTGGCCGAAGGCGGGATGGCCTCGATCTACAAGGCGCGGCAGGAGCAGCTCGAGCGGACGGTGGCGGTCAAGGTCCTCTCGCGGCTGTTGTCGGAGGACCCGATCCACAAGGAGCGTTTCCTGCGGGAGGCGCGCGCGGCGAACCGGATCCACCACGAGAACGTGATCGACGTCACCGACTTCGGCGAGACCGAGGACGGCCTGGTGTACCTGGTGATGGAGTACCTGGAGGGCGAGAGCCTGGCCGAGGTGGTGACGCGCGGACCGGTGACGCTGAGCCGGGCGGCGGAGATCCTGCACCCGGTGTGCCTGGGGCTGCAGCGGGCCCACGAGCTGGGGATCCTGCACCGGGACATCAAGCCGGAGAACATCTTCCTCGAGCGGCGGCACGACGGCGGCGAGAACGTGAAGCTGCTGGACTTCGGGCTGGCGCAGCTGCTGGGGGACAAGCGACTGACCACGGCGGGCCAGGTCTTCGGCACGCCGGAGTACCTGTCGCCGGAGCAGGCGATGGGGTCGGAGGTGACGGCGCGCGCCGACCTCTACGGGCTCGGGGTGGTGTTCTACGAGATGATGACCGGCCGGCTGCCGTTCACCGGTTCGACGGCGCGGTTGATCTACCAGCACCTGCACGAGCTGCCGAAGCCGCCGAGCCAGCTGCGACCCGAGGTGCCGGTGGAGGTCGACGAGCTGGTGCTCAAGCTGCTGCGCAAGGAACCGGCGGAGCGGTACGCGTCGGCGCGGGAGTTCGACGAGGAGCTGGCGGCGTGCGAGCGCCGGCTGGCGTCGAAGCGGCATACGGGGCAGGTGTCGACGATCCGGACGGCGGCCAGCGAGATCCTGCGATTCCCGGCCGACCTGCCGGACAAGTACGCGCGGCGGCTGGCGGTCGCCCGCGAGAAGTGGGAGCGTGCGGGGCCGCGGCGCGACGCCCGGGTGGGCCGGGATCTCGAGCGGCTCCAGGCGTCGGTGGAGGCGCTGCGCCGCGCCCAGACGGAGCTGGAGCGGACGGACCGGGAGTTCCAGGAGTACGTCGAGCACGGCCGCAGCACGCTCGACCGGCTGCGCCGGGCCGTGGAGGAGCTGGCGCAGGACGAGGCGCGGGCGCGCCGGGAGATCGAGGGGCTGCGGACGGCGCTGGCGCGGGCGCACGCCGAAGCGCAGGAGGCGGAGCGGGAGTTCGCGGACACGCGGGCGCAGCTGGCGCGCCTGCAACGCGAGGATGCCGGCAGCGTCGCGGCGGCGATCGCCTTCGAGTCCGCCGGCAAGGCCGCGCGCCGCTGGCGCGACGCCGCGGCGGAGCGCGAGTCGATCGAGCGGGACCTGGCGACCAA
>CAZMRP010001038.1:0-1836 GCA_964568275.1 uncultured Myxococcales bacterium | reverse complement strand
CCGCCGCCTCGCGCTCGCCCACGCCCTCCACCGCCAGCGCCCCGCCGCCCCGCGCCACCGCCCACCAGCGCCGGTGCCGGAGGCGCAACACCGCGTGGAACGGCCGGATGCCGTGCCCGCACAGCCGCAGCCCGTTGCCGGGGGCGGAGCCGATCTCCAGGCCTGCGGCCGCCAGCGGAATCGCCGCCAGTTCGCTGCCGTCGCGTTCCAGGAGCAGGTACTGCATCGCGTCTCCTCCGCCGCCGGACATCGCGCCCGGCGCGGCCCGCGTTGCGCGGAGAAACGCGTCTCGCAGGAGGGTCAGCCCTCGCGCAGGCCCAGGTCGCGCATCTTGACCTGCAGCGACTTGCGCGAGATGCGCAGCAGCTTGGCCGCGCGCGTCACGTTGTGGTCCGTGACCTTCAGCGCCCGGTCGATCAGGTCCCGCTCGACCCGCTCGGCCGCCGCCCGGACCTGCGACTTGAGCGCCAGCGGGTCGGTCGGACCGGCGTCCGCCGCGCCGGAGGCCGCGCCGCGCACCGCCTCCGGCAGGCCGGCCAGCGTGATCCGCGGCCCGTCCGCAAACAGCACGCAGCGCTCCACCAGGTTCTCCAGCTCGCGCACGTTGCCCGGCCAGTGGTGCCGCCGCAACGCCGCCAGCGCCTCCGGCTCGAACCCCTCGAGCCGCCGACCCAGCCGCTCGTTGAACCGCTCGACGAAGTGCGCGCACAACGGCGGGATGTCCTCGACCCGCTCGCGCAGCGCCGGCAGCCGCACCGAGACCACGTTCAGCCGGTAGAACAGATCCTCGCGGAAGGTCCCCTCCGCGACGCAGCGCCCGAGGTCCTTGTTCGTGGCCGCGATCAGCCGCACGTGCACGTGCAGCGTGCGTAGACCACCCACCCGCTCGAACTCGTGCTCCTGCAGCACCCGCAGCAGCTTGACCTGCATCTCCAGCGGGATCTCGCCGATCTCGTCGAGAAACAGCGTCCCGCCGTCGGCCAGCTCGAAGCGCCCCGGCTTGCTGGTCACCGCGCCGGTGAACGCCCCCTTCTCGTAACCGAAGAACTCGCTCTCGATCAGCTCGCGCGGGATCGCCGCGCAGTTGACCCGGATGTACGGCCGCGACGACAGCCGGCTGTTGGCATGCAGCGCCCGCGCCACCAGCTCCTTGCCCGTGCCGCTCTCGCCCGTGATCAACACCGTCGTCGGCGTGTCGGCCACCCGGTCCAGGATCGCGTACACCTGCTGCATCGGCTCGGAGTTCCCGATGATCCGGTACCGCCGCGACTCGCCCGACGGCGGCGCCGGCGTGGCCGCGTCGAGCCGCACCGTCCGCAGCGCCTTGCGCACGATGGCCAGCAGCTCGTCCTTCTCGAACGGCTTCGTGATGAAGTCGAACGCCCCCAGCTTCATCGCCTCGACCGCCGTGTCCACCGTGCCGTGCGCCGTCAGCACCACGAACGGCAGGTTGGGCTCGCGCGCCACCACCTTCTTCAGCAGCTCCAACCCGTCCATGTTGGGCATCCGCAGGTCGGCCACGATCACGTGCACCACGTTGTCCTCGAGCACCTGCAACGCCTCGACGCCGTCGCCCGCCTGCAGCACGTCGCACGGCTCGCGCTCGACCAGCGCCGCCAGCACGCGCCGCATGTTCGGCTCGTCGTCGACGATCAGGACCTGCGGCCGCTCCGCCATCGCACCCTCGCCGCCCCCCGCTCACTCCGGACGGCAGTACTCGCTCAGCCCCGGCGCCCACGGCGCATCGCCCGCCAGGCCGGAACAGTAGAACACGAACACCTCGCCCGTCCCGGGCGCCCCCACCAGGAGCACGCCCTTCGGAATCCGCCCGCCCAG
>CAZMRP010001037.1:0-1841 GCA_964568275.1 uncultured Myxococcales bacterium | reverse complement strand
GCAGCTCGAGGTTGCGCAACACCAGATTCGGCCCCGGCGCGCGCAGGAAGGCGCCGAAGGCCGGCCGGCCCGCCGCCGCCGCATCGCTCCCGCGGAGGTGCAGCCCTTCCACCACCGTGAGCGTCGTGCCGGCGCCTTCCTCGAGCACCAGCGCCGCACCGCCGGGGGCGTCGCTCGCCTCGGGCGCCACCACCTGCGTGATGAACGCGTCCGGCTCCAGGCCGAGGAAGTCGTTGCGGTAGCCGCCGTGCAGCCGCACGCCGTCGGTCACCCGCACGACCTCGGCGTAGGTCCCGGCCGCCACGAACACGTCGGGCGTCGGCCGCTCGCCCGTCAGCGACTCCGCCGCGCGGCGCACCCCCTCGCCGATCGTGCGCAACGGGTACATCGGCGAGCCGGGGTTGGCGTCATCGCCGTCGGGGGCGACGTACAGCGAGTTCGGCACGTCGCCGTCGGCGCCGTCGCAGTCGACGTCCAGCTCCTCGCCGACGGCGTGCACCGGGCCCGCCTCGTCCACCAGGTTCCCCACCGTGCACTCGCAGCCGTTGCCGATGATCAGGTCGGCGTCGAGGCTGTCGCCGACCTGGACGCCGTCGAGCGTGTCGGCGCAGAGCAGCACGCAGCGCGGACCGTACGGGTCGCCGCCGCAGACCAGCTCGCCGTCGGGCAGCACGGTGGCGGAGCAGTCGACGCCGCAGGCGCCGCAGTTGTGCGGGTCCAGCGAATACTGCCCCCGCTCGTCCCGGTACCCCTCGTCCAACTCGCCGTCGCAGTCGTTGTCCCGGCCGTCGCAGATCTCGTCGGCGCCGGCGCAGTCGGACAGCTCGCCGTCGTCGCAGACCGCGGTGCCCAGGCAGTCGGTCCCGTCGGGCTGCTCGAGGTTGCAGGACACGGTGAAGAACTCGCCGGCCTCGCAGCTGCACGAGCCGCCGGGCGGCCGGCAGAGCCCGTCCCGGCAGTCGTAGCCGTCGGGACAGCCCACGCCGTCCCCGCAGGCCACCGTGCAGCGCGCCTCGCCCCCGAGCCGCGCGCAGCGCGCCGCGACGAACGCCCCGCAGTCGCCGTCGTCGACGCACGGCAGGCACAGCCGCGCGTCCCACGGCACGCAACGGCCCGTCTCGCTCGGCAGCCAGCCGGGCTCGCAGGCCGTCGCGCCGCACATCGGCACCTCGCCCACCAACCGGCAGGTCACGCCGACCGCGTGCTCGACCACGCCGTCGCAAGCCCGCCCGCACGAGCCGCAGTGCTCCACGTGGACGTAGCGACCCAGCTCGTCGCGGAAGTCCTCGTCGACCTCCTCGTCCTCGTCGAAGTCGTCGTTCAGCCCGTTGCACAGCTCCGGCCCCGGCTGGGGCACGTCGGGCGGGTCGGCGTCCGGCTGGTACACGTCGGTCTTCGCGCCGCAACCGAGCGCCACGGAACAGGCGATCAGCAGCGGGCACCACGTCGGTCGGCGGCGTTCCATCGCGGCCGGAGGATACGCGATCGCCGCCGCCGATGCCATCGCTCCGCGAGCCCCGAGTGGCGTTCCGGCGCCGTTCGCGTCAGAATGCGGATTCGCGCGTCCGCACCGCGGACCGCCGGAAGGAGAACGGTCATGCACTCCACCCTCGCCCGGTCGGCCCTCGTCGTCGCGCTGCTGCCGCTCCTCGCCTGCGGCTCCGCTGCGGAGGAATGCTCCGGGGGCTGCCCGGCGGGCCAGGTCTGCTACTACGGCGTCTGCGTGCCGGACCAGGACGCCGGCGACGTGCTCGACGTCCCCCCGGCGGATGCGGATGCCGATGCGGATGCCGACGCCGATGCCGATGCCGACGCCGATGCCGACGCCGATGCCGATGCCG
>CAZMRP010001036.1:0-1843 GCA_964568275.1 uncultured Myxococcales bacterium | reverse complement strand
GCGGCGTCGTGGCGGCCAGCGTCTCGTACAGCCGCTGGCCGTCGCGCAGCCCCTCGAGGTACATGCCGACGACGCGCACCGCCGGGTCCTCGGCGAGGTACTCCAGCACGTCGGCCTCGTCCACGTCGGCCTTGTTGCCCAGCGAGGCGAAGCAGACGGCGCCCTGGCGCAGCGTGGCGGCGAACCAGCGCGGGAAGGCGCTGGACAGCAGGCCGGTCTGGCCGAGGTAGGCGGCGCCGCCGGGCGGGACCGGCTCGATGCTCGCCAGCGAGGTGACGACGCGGGAGCGGGCGTGCACGGTGCCGATGCTGTTGGGGCCCATCAGCCGGATCCCCAGCTCGCGGGCCCGGGCCGCCAGCCGCCGCTCGGCTTGGGCGCCCTCGGGGCCGCCGTCCGAGAAGCCGGCCGTGGAGACCACCAGGTTGCGCACGCCGGCCCGGCCGCAGTCCTCGAGCAGTCCGGGGATCGCGTCGCGCGGGATCGCCGCCACCACCAGGTCGACGGGCTCGCCGATCGCCGTGACCGACGGGCGGCACGGCAGGTCGAGCACGCGGGCGGTGCCCGGATTGACCGGGTGGATCCTTCCGGGGAAGCCCAGCCGGAGCAGGTTCCGCAGGATCACGTGCCCCGCCTTGCGCGGTGACTCCGAGGCACCCACGACCGCGACGCTGCGCGGCTCGAAGAAGCGCGCGATCTGGGAGATGCGCTCGGCGAGCGGCGGGCGGTCCGGCGGTGTCGGCGGAAGCGCGCCGCGCCAGATCGTCGCGTCCACCGCCTGCAGGCCGGCGGGGCCGGCCAGCACCGGGTTGAGATCGATGGCCGTCCACGAGGGGTGGTCGGCGCCGAGGCGGCCCAGGGCTCCGAGCAGCGCGACGAGGGCGTCGCGGTTCACGGGCGGCGCGCCGCGGAAGCCGTCGAGCAGCTTCCGGCCGCGCAGCTCGTCGACCATCCCCCGCAGCTCGTCGTCCGCGGCGGGCCACAGCCGCAACGCCACGTCCGGGTCGGCCTCGGCCCGCGTCCCTCCCAGCCCCAGCAGGACGGTCGGCCCGAAGGTCGGGTCGCGGAGGTAGCCGAGGATCAGCTCCAGCCCGGGCGGGACCTGCGGCTGGAGCAGCCAGCCGTCGAGCGTTCCGCCGAGGCGCGCGCGAATCCGCGCCGCGGCGTCGTCGAGGGTCTTCGGGTCGGCGAGGCCCACGGCCACGGCCCCGCGCTCCGTGCGGTGGGCGAGCCCCGGGGCGCGGGCCTTGAGCACCACCGGCCAGCCGAGTCGTGCGGCCTCCTCGGCCAGCGCGGCGTCGGCCGGCAGGAAACGCTGGGGCACGAGCGGCACGCCGGCCGTCCGCAGCAGGTGGTCGGCTTCGGGCTCGTCGAGCAGGTGGGTTCCGGCGGCGGCGACTTCGTCCATGGCGAGGCCGCTTGTACCACGGGCGTCCGGTCAGGCGAAGTCGGCGACGAGCCGGGCGATGCCGTCCTCGAGCGGGATGCGGGCTTCCCAGCCCAGGACGTCGAGGGCGCGGCGCGGGTCGCCCCAGAACCGCTCGACGTCGAAGCCGCGGGGCGTGGCCTCGCGGACCGTGGAACGGCCCGTGCCGGCGGCCACGGCCAGCCCGGCCAGACGGCGCAGCGAGGTCGGGCGGCCGGTGAGCAGGTGCAGCAGCGGCAGGTCGGCGCCGCCGTCCTCGAGCCGCCGGACCAGGGCCAGCAGCCCGCGGGTCGCGTCGTCGACGTGCGTGAAGTCGAAGACGTGGTCGGGGCCCTCGAGGACCAGCGGTTCCCCGCGCGCGGCGGCCCGGGCGAAGGCCGGGGCGACGCGGTCGGGGTGGTCGGCGGGCGAGCCGTAGAC
>CAZMRP010001035.1:0-1849 GCA_964568275.1 uncultured Myxococcales bacterium | reverse complement strand
CACTCCAGCCCGGTGGTCGCGTCGGTCCAGCCGCCCCCGTCGAACGCCAGCTCGCCCTGCCGGCGGCCGAGGGCCGCCGCGGGACCGACCGGAACCGCCGCGGCGACGTCGGCCGAGCACCGGTCCGTCGTCACCGTCGCCTCGCAGTCGCAACCGTCCGGCTCCAGCGTGCAGTCGCAGTACAGCAGCGAGTAGGCGCCGTCCGGGAAGGTCACGCCCTCCGACAGCGGGAGCGAGACGTCGCGCCGGTAGCGCGGGTACCCGCCCTCCGCGGTCCGTGTCGCGACGCGGACGTGGCCGTCGTAGCGCAGCGTGCAGTCGTCGTAGGGCGCGGCCACCGGGTCGCCGCGCGTCGCGCCGGTCCGGACGAACGGCCCGGCAGGCTCGAGGCCCGAGGCGGAGCCGCCGTCGCAGGTCCGGATCCGCGCCAGCGGTCGGTTGGCGAAGGGCGACACCACGCGCACCTTGTCCGCGTCGCCGACGCCCGGCTCGAGCCAGATCCAGTAGACGTCGCCGTCCGCGTTCCGGAAGGTCCGGATCGCGCCGCGCTCCTCGGGCGTCTCGCAGCCGAAGTTCGCCGAGGCCAGGAGCTGGGCGGTCTCCGGCTCGTACAAGCGCACGATGGCGACCTGTCCGGTCGCGTCGAAGTCCAGCTCGAAGCCGTCGGCCGCCACCGGGACCGCTCCCGCGGGGCGGCCCCGGGCCGCCAGCAGCACCCCCGTGCGGGTCAGCGGCTCCAAGGAAGTCGTCGGCTCGCCGACGGTCGGCGCCCAGGCCACGGGCCGCCAGGCGGTGATCCCGTCGAACGGCACCCAGTCGCCGGCGCCATCGTCGACCTGTACGCGAGCGTAGAGCAGCAGCAGCTCACCGGCTCCGAGCTCGGTCGTCGGCACGTCCAGCACGGGGCCGCGCGCGTCCGTCCCCTCGGGGCCGCGGAACATCCCGGCGACGTCCGCGCCGTCGTGCCGCAGACCCACCCGCAGCTGCACCAGCCCCTCGGCGTCGGCCGGCAGGTCCGCGTAGGCCGCGTAGGGCGACTCGAGCACGAGGTCGAGCGTCCCGGTGGGTCGGCGGCCGTCGGCGAGCCGCACCTCGGTCCCGGCGAGCAGTCGCAACCGCACCTGTGCGGAGGACGCGAGCGTCACGTCGGTCGTCGTGCGACCCTCCGCGTCGAGCGGGAGCGGCACGGACACGATCGGGTCCGGCGTCTCGTCGCCGGTGCCGTCGCCCGTCTCGTCGCCGGCGCCGGAATCGTCGACGACGTCGTCCGCCTCTGCGGCGTCGTGGGCGACGTCCGTCGTTCCCGTGTCCGGGCCCGCCGGCGCGTCCCCGCAGGCGGCCTGGACCGCCCACACCGCGGCGAGGGCGGCGGTCGCGACCGTCGAGAAGGCCGCGGCGCGGAGCCATCGGTCCGCGCGTCCGAAACGGTCGGTGAGTTCCGACATCATGCAAGCTCCCGTTCGTCCGTGGTCGGCCGGACTACCGGCACCGTGCCGTGGTCGCACCCGAGGATCGACGACCTTCGCATCGGAACCTCCTCGGGCGCCGTCGCGCACCGACATCCTGCTGCATAGCACAGGAACAGGCGGTCCGGCTCGCACGGATGCGACCGGCTTGCTCGGCATTCCCGGTCCACCGACGCCCGGCCCGTCGGCGCTGTGGTGCGCCCCGGCGTGCCGCGCTATCCTGCGGCTGCAGGGAGGACGGGATGCGACGAGTGGACGCGGCGACGGGGCGTGCGGCGTGCCTGCTGCTGGCCGGCGCGTGGTCGTGGGCGGCCTGCGGCGGCGACGACGGCGCCACGACGTGCGGCGGGGGCGACCAGGGAGTGGAGGCCGACGGTGAGGTC
>CAZMRP010001034.1:0-1859 GCA_964568275.1 uncultured Myxococcales bacterium | reverse complement strand
GCGGGACCATCGTCCTCACGCGCACGACCAACGTGCGCGGCGGCGCGACGGGCGCGCCGCCTTGCCCGACGGGGCGAAGGGAGGGTGATGATGGGCTGGACCTTGCGAAGAGGAGCGTCGGTTGTTCGATTGGCGAGCTGGGTGGTTGGACTGTTGGTGGCGTCGTACGTCCCGACGATCCGGGCAACGCCCTGGTGCGTGTTCGACGCCGGCGACCAGGGCGGTTGTTCCTCGTCCTTCTGTCGAATCGAGTGCAGCACCGAGATGAAGTACCTGGTCTTCGGCCATGTGGTTGCCGAGACCGCGATCGGCAGCGGCGCCTGGAGCGACAAGGGCTGGGGTGTCTGCATCTTCGAGCGGATCAACGGGAGCTGTGGGGGCGACAACGCCTCGAGCTTCGTCAACTACAGGGCGACCACGATCTCGGCGCAGCAGTGGGTCGTTTCCCTCAACAGCGGCGACGATGCGACCGGAGGAAACGACGTGATTCGCCTGGCGGACGGCACCGCGGGCGACCCGGAATGGTGCTACTCCCTCGGCTATGGTCGCCCGCGCGTGTACATCTACCGGGACATCCCGTCCGGTTCACGATACATCTTCGATGGGGACGGCGGGTGCGACCTCATCAGCCTCACCGACGGCTTCTCGCCGACCCGCACGGAGGATTCCGGGCACACCCCTCCTTGCACAGGCTACAACGTCGCATGGGGCGGGCCCGGCGATGACGAAATCTACGGCAGCTACTGTCCAGACTACATTTTCGGCGAAGACGGTGTCGAGGATCCGATCTGGGGAGGAGGAGGCGGCGACTGGATCCACGCCGGTCCGGGCAACGACAGGGTGGTGCAAGGCGGGTCCGGAAACGACTACATCCATGGCGGCTCAGGGAGCGACAGCATGTGGGGCGGCGCCGGATGCGACTACCTCTACGGCGACGACGTGGGTGGTGGAAGCTCCCTGGGCGACTACTGCTCCTGCGGAGACCATGGAGGCTATCAGGATGCCGCCTGCGAAACATCGGACGGGAAGTGCATCGGTTGCAGCTAGGGTCCGGTTCTCCGCGGTTCGCGTCGGCCGGCGTGCTGCCCAACGCTGCGACATGGACGTCGAGGAGAGTGTGGGGATGAAGAGCAAGCCTGACCGCTCGCGAGTTGTCCGGAGCCTCGGCATCCTGCTGTGGACCCTGGCCCACGTGGCTTGTGACGGTGGCGGTGCGTCGTCCGGAGAGGACGGTGCAGTCACCGACGCGACGGACGGCGGGACCGACGTACCTCCGGACGCAGCCCCCGAGGGCGACGGGTTGCTGGACAGCCCCGACGTGTTCGACCTGGAGATCCTGGGCGACGGGTTTGTCCTCGACACCTCCGGCTGGGAGGGGTCCGAGTATGTGGTTCTGCCGCCGATGACCGGATGCGGCGACGGCGTGCTCGACCCGGGGGAGGAGTGCGACGACAACAACCGACTCGACGGGGACGGGTGCGACTGGCTTTGTCGTCTCGGCGACGGGGCCCCGGCGCCCGGTCCCGATCCAACCACCCCGGACTACGTGCCGACCGGAGAGGCGTCCGCCGTGGTGGGCGGCGACCCGAGTTCCAACCCCTACGATCGGATGACGCTGGTCTGGACCGGGGCGGAGTATGCGACTGCCTTCTGGCAGATGCTCGACTCGGAGAGCGGTCTGGGCCTGGTTCGGATGTGGCGTTTCGACGCCCACGGCCGTCGGCTCGATGCGGAGTGGCGCCTGCCGGTCGTGACGAACTACGGTGGCTTGGAACTGGTCTGGACCGGATCCGGCTTCGGCCTGTTCTTCACCGAGACATCGACCGGTCTGTGGTACCTGCGTCTCGACGCCCAGGGAA
>CAZMRP010001033.1:0-1866 GCA_964568275.1 uncultured Myxococcales bacterium | reverse complement strand
CGGATTTGCCGGCGTTTGCAGTGCTCCCGGAACGGATGGGGTCGGGCGGCGGCGTGGTCTTGCAGGCGCCGGCGGCGAGCAGTGCCGGCAGCAGGAGCGCGCGCGACACGCGACGCCGGAGCTTCGCGGTCGTCGCGACCCGCGGGGCTTGGAGCTGGGTGTCGGTCATCGGGGTCGACCCCTCCCGGCGGCGGTGCTGCGGTGCGAGGTCTCCGCCGCGCGCTTCTCGCTCCGCAGACTGGCTTTCCCGGCGACCGGCGTCAAGTCGGCGGCGGGTCGCTTGCGGGGATCGCCTGGGTTTGGCAGCATGGTCGCGATGGGACGGCGGCAGCGCGACACCGAGCCTCCGGAGTTCTGCGAGACCGACCCGATGTCGTCCGCCGGGGAGCTGGCCGAGGCGGCGGGGGACCGTCGCGCGTCGCCGGCGCTCGCGCTGGCCTGGCGGCCGGCCGACGTCCCCGCCGCCGATCGGATGCGACTGACGGGCCGGGTCCAGGTCGGGCGTGCGCCCGAGGCCGACTGGCCGATCGCCGACCGTCGCCTGTCGAGCGCGCACTTCGAGGTGCTGCTGGGCGGCGGGAAGGCGGCGATCCGCGACCTGGGCAGCCGCAACGGCACGTTCGTCAACGGCGCGCGGCTGGGGGGACCCCGCCCGCTGCTCGACCAGGACGTGGTCCGCGCCGGTCGCTGCCTGTTCGTCTACGTCGCGGACGCGTCGACGATCGCGGCGGAGGTCGGGGCGACCGGCGGAGCCCACGGGCTGGCCGGTCCGTTCCACTCGCCGGTGTTGCTCGAGCGGGTAACCGAGTCGGTCCGCACGGGCCGGCACCTGCTGCTGGAGGGCGAGACCGGGGTGGGCAAGGAGCTGGTGGCCCGCGCGGTGCACCGGCTCGGGCACGCGGGCCGGCCGTTCGTGGCGCACAACTGCGCCGCCTTCGCCTCGAGCGAGGACGCCGAGACGGCGTTGTTCGGCGTGGTGCGCGGGGCGTTCACCGGCGTGGAGGCCCGGGCCGGGCTGCTGGAGCGCGCCCACGGCGGCGTGTTGTACCTCGACGAGCTGCCCAACCTGCCGCTGCGGGTGCAGCGCTCGCTGCTGCGTTTCGCCGAGGACGGGGAGTACGCCCGGATCGGCGACGCCGCGCGGCGTCGCGCCGACGTGCGGCTGCTGCTCGGCACGAACCGTGCGGTGGCCGAGGCGATGGCGGGCGGCGCGCTGGCCCACGACCTGGTGGCGCGCACCCACCGCCTGTTCGTCCCGCCGCTCGGCGGGCGGCGCGCCGACGTGCCGTCGATCTTCGTCGCCGCCCTGACCGTGGAGGCGCTGCGCGCCGGGCTCGACCCCGAGAGTTGCGTTGCGGCGCTCAACTGCGACGCGCTCGAGGCGATGATGCTGAGCGACTTCGAGGGCAACAACGTGCGCTTCCTCCAGGACCTGGCGGCGGCGGTGTGCGTCCGGCTGGCGTTGACGCCGGTGGACGGGTGGCCGCGGATGGCGGCCGGGGTGTTCCTCGAGCGATTCTTCGGCTCGCCGGTGCTGGCGCGCTACGCCCAGGCGGTGGAGCCGGTCGCGTCGCCGGCGCGGGTCTCACCCTACGAGGCGAACCGCGAGGCGATCCTGCGGGCCTACGGCGAGTGCGGCGGGAGCCTGTCGGCGGTGGAGGCGGCGCTGCGCGAGCGGGGGCTGGCGGTGCACCGGCGCTGGCTGGCCGAGTACCTCGACCGCTGGGGGGTGCGCAAGCGTCGCGCGCGCCGCAAGCCGGCGGTGTCGTAGCGGGTCGGGCGCAGTCCGCGCGGGGCGGAGCGGGACCCGTTCCGTGGGAGGGAGTCGATGGTCTGGCCGGTGCTGCTGGGCTCGATGTTCGTCGC
>CAZMRP010001032.1:0-1867 GCA_964568275.1 uncultured Myxococcales bacterium | reverse complement strand
GGGCGGCCGCCGCCTTCCGCGCGATCGCCTCGGACAACGCCCGCTCGACGTCCGCTTCGCTGAACGCGTCGCTGAGCGCCACGGTCTCGGTCAGCGCCCGCTCGGTCTCGGCGTCGTAGACGTCCAGGTCGGCCACCATCCGGTCGACGTTCTCGCGGAAGTAGGCCTGGGTCTCGGCGACGAAGCGCGTGGTCTGGTGCACCGACTCGGTCATCGCCTCCAGCGAGTGCTTCAGCTCGAGCAGCACCAGCGAGGCGTCGGCGGCGGCGCCGATGGCCTGGATCTGGCCGCCGATCAGGTCGAGCTTCTCGGACGCCGCGGTGACGTAGCGCGCGATGTCGGCCTGCAGGTTGGCGATCACCTCGGCCAGCTTCCAGGTGTTGCCCTTGAGGCCCGCCAGGCGGTCCTCGGCGGTCGAGTAGAGCCGCAGCCGCGTGGTGTGCTCGGCCAGCCCGCGCCGCACCCGGTCCAGCTCCGCCTGGAACCGGCGGCCCTCGGCGCACGTCGGCTCGACCCGCGCCAGCCGCGCCTCCAGCTCGTCCCGCAGCGTCTTGAGCCGCGTGACCAGCGCGGCCGCCCGCTCCTCGTTCTGCGCCGACTCGACGATCTTCCCGTTCAACCGCTCGACCTCGTCGTACAGGTCCTTCTTCGCCGCCTCGAGCCGGTCGACGAACTCCGCCGCCTCCTTGAGCCGCAGCGCGCTCATTTCGTACTGGTCGCGCAGCAGCTGCTCCACCGAGCGGTGCTCGAGCGCCTGGCCCTTGCGGCCGCGGAACCAGTCGAGCAGCCGACGCCAGCGGCCCTTGGTGTCCTGGCGGTCCTGGCTCAGGCGGTCCGACAGCTCGCGCAGCCGGCCCATCTCGGAGGCCAGCGCCTGCTGGATCTCGGCGTTGCGCGCCCGCATCTGCGTCAGCTCGCCCAGCCGGTCGTTCTGCCGCGTGCGTTCCGTGCGGATCGTCTCCTCCAGCGCGCGCACCGAGATCCCCTCGCCGGAGTAGACGACCTCCTGCTCCAACAGCTCCCGTTCCGCGTCGCCCATCGATGCTCCCGCCCGCCCGGTCCCCGCCGGGCGGCCCCTCATCCGTCGCCCGCCGGCTCGAGCTCGAGCAGCGTGCGCGTGCGCGTCTCCAGCAGCTCCGTCCGGCCCTCGACGGTGCGCCGGCGGCGCTGGATCGAGCTCAGCGCGCGTCGGCCCCGCACCGGCAACGGCCGCCCGAGGTCGAACGACAGCTCGAGCGAGTCCTGCAGGTCCAGCTCGAGCAGCCGCACCTCGACGCCGACCGCGTTCGGCGGCGGCTGCAACGACTGCTCCCCGGCGCGCGTGCGCAGGCGGCCGCGCAGTCGTCCCCGCACCCCGTCCAGCTGCTCCAGCAGGAACCGCTCGCGGGTCGTCGCGTCCAGCCCGGAGTCCGGGCCGCTGCGGAACTCGCGTCCCCAGCGCCCGCCGGCACCGACCGGCTCCACGGGCAGCGGGACCGTCGCCAACTCGAGCGCGTCGGTGACGAGCCGCGCCGCGTCCCGGACCTCCGCCGTCCACTCCGCCGGCAGCTCCCACTCGACCTGCACCAGGTCGCCGAACGGCCCGAACTGCACGCCCGCGGCGACGCCGGCCAGCGCCCCCACCGCCGTCCGCACCGCCGACACCTGGTCCGCCGCCGACGGCTCGCGCTCCAGCGTCGTGCCGGTGATGCGCAACGTCCCGCGGACTCCGCCGTCCGCCGTCCGCTCGACGACCGCCAGCTCCAGCATCAGCCGCGCCGTGAGATCGGTGCGCCGGCTCGCGCCGTCCACCGCCTCGTCGACCGCCAGCGCGAGGCGCGCGACCAGCGCCTGGCGCGAACCGGCCGGCGCCTCGAGCCGCAGCGCC
>CAZMRP010001031.1:0-1872 GCA_964568275.1 uncultured Myxococcales bacterium | reverse complement strand
CGCGGTGCTGGTGGTCGTGCACTGGGTCGGCGAGTTCCAGGCCCGCCCGCTGCCGGCCTGGCGCGAGTGGGCCGCGCGGCTCGCGGAGGCCGGGGCGGCCGCCGTGGTCGGCCACGGCCCGCACGTCGTCGGCCCGGTGGAGCGCCTCGAACGCGACGGACGCGTCGTGCCGCTCGTGTTCTCCGTCGGCAACCTGGTCTCCAACATGGGCTGGGGCGTCCACCCCGACGTGTCGCTCGTCCCCACCCGCAACTCGGAGTTCCGCCTCGAGGCGCGCACGGAGGCGCTGGCGGTGCTGCGCGTCGACCCCACCCCGGCGGAAGACGACCCGTCGCGGGTCGCGGCGTGGCGGCTCACCGGCCTGTGGATGGTCCCGCTGTGGCTCGAGGACAACCGGCCGCTGGCGAACAGTCCGGGCGGGCCGCGACGCGAGATCTTCCCGCGGCCGCTGCCGTGGTGCCTGCCGGACGACCCCGCCGTCGGCTGCTTCGACGGTGCGTCGGAGCGGTGGTGCCGCGGCCGGCTCGAGCTGCTGCAGACGGGGCGCGAGGGGGTGCTGCGGACGATGTGGGGCACCGACCCGGAGCCGCTCGCACCGTGTCCCGCCGGCGCCGACCCGTACGACCCGCCGCCGGACTTCCAGCGGCTCGCCGCGCCCTGACGGCTGTGCTATGGCCTCCGCGACGATGGAGGCGACGGGCCGGTGGAGCGATCGGAACTCGTGGGCGAGGCGGGTCGTACTGCACGCCGGACCGGTCGGCCTGGCGGCGCTGTGGCTGTCGGCGGCGCCCGCCCGGGCCGCCGAGCCGGAGGACGACGGCCTGTCGGCGGCCTGGCCCTACGCGGCGCTGGCCGTGCACACCGGCATCGCCGCCGGGGCGATCTACGGGGCCGGCTGGCCGCTCGACGACTCGATGCTGCGCTGGACCACCGGGATGGCGGCCGGGGCGCTCCCCACCGGGTTGCTCCTGTGGGCCTGGGGCCGGCCGTGCGACGACGGCGAATGGCGGGACGACCGGGCGCTGTGCTGGACCGAGGCGACGTTCCAGGCGCTGGTGGTGGCGCTGGTCGATCTGGCGGCGATGGGCGCCGTGATGTGGTTCGTGCAACCGGTGCCGGACCGGGTCGAGCGGCCCTCGGACGGGCTGCTCGCCGGCTGGACGGTCGGCTGGACCGCCGGCACCACCGTGGCCCTCGCCCTGCCCCCGCTGCTCGGGGCGGCCTGGGGCGAGGACCCGTGGTCGCTGGTCGGACTGCTGGCCTGGGGCCACGCGGCGCTGGCGACCGCCCTGCTGGCCGGACTGTACGCGCTGGCGGCCCCGGAACGCGCCGCCGGCTGGACGGTGCAGCTCCCGCTCGCCGCCGGCGGCTGGTAGCCCGCGCGGCTCCCGGAAGTTGACCCTCGCGGTCGCCTGTGGGCATTAGCGTGCGCGAGCGGCGCCGGCGCAGGCGCGGCGCGGGAGCGGAACGTGACGGCGGAGACGACGGAAGCGTTGGTGTCGGAGGCGGAGGCGGGGACGCGGCTCGAGGCGTTCGTCCGCGGCCGCTTTCCCGGCAGCTCGCTGACGCAGGCGCGGCGGGTGATCGCCGACGGGCAGGTGCGGGTCAACGGCGGGCACGCCCCGAAGGGCTACCGGCTCAAGGCCGGCGACCGGGTGCGCGTCGAGCAGGCGCCCGCGCGGGCCGACTGGACGCCGCAGCCCGCCGCGGTGGCGGGCGTGCAGGTGGTCTACGAGGACGCCGAGCTGCTGGCGCTGGCCAAGCCCGCCGGCATCCCGTCGGTGCCGCAACGCCCGCAGGAACTCGGCACCGTGGCCAACGCGCTCGTGGCCTACGACCCCGGGCTGGCCGGACTCGGGCGCACGCCCCGCG
>CAZMRP010001030.1:0-1872 GCA_964568275.1 uncultured Myxococcales bacterium | reverse complement strand
CCTCCGCGAGGTCTGCTCCGCTGATGCCCCCGCCGAGCCAGGCGAGTGGCGCCGGCGACCGGCCGGTGGTCCGGCAGCCGCACCCGCCGCCGTCGTCCCCGCCGCCGCCGGTGTCCGTCGCGACGTCGGTGCCGGTGTCGTCCGCGACGTCGGTGCCGGCGTCGGGCGTCTCGCCGGTGCAGTCCTCCGCGATGCAGAACTCGTAGGCCCCGATGTCGCAGGTCGCCCCGACGGGGCGCCGCACGCCGAGCAGGTCGTACGCCGGCGCCGACCGCCCCTCGAAGTCGGCCAGACCCATGTTCACCGCCGGAGACCCGGCGCGGAGCCGCAGGTCGCCGCCCGCCGTGTCGCGAAACAGCCGCAGCGGCTCGGCCGGCACCGAGCTGGCCTCGTAGCCGAGCGCCTGGAACTCGACCAGCGTCAGCGTCGCGTCGCCGTTGCCGAAGCGATCGGAGACGGCGTTGCGCGCCGAGGCGAGCCCGGCGTCGCCCTCGCCGAGCCCCACGCTCCCCGCCGCCTCGTCCACCGCCAGCAACACGTTGTTGAACGCGACGTTGCCGGTCATCGCCTGCCCCGCTGCGACCTCGAAGCGCAGCGCCCACGCCGCCGTTCCCGTGCGGAGCACCGTGTTGTTCACGATCGTCGCCTCGCTCGGCAGCGTCAGCCCCGGGTCGTGCGTCACGACGAGCCCGTCGCCCAGACCGCCCCACACCGCGTTGTTCTGCACCAGCGCCCCGGCGCTGCCCGCGAGCGCGATCCCCGTACCGCCGACGTCGTGGACCACGCACCCCTCGACCGTCGCGCGGACCGCCCGGCCCAGGTGAAGCCCGTCGCCGACGCAGCCGGTGACCGTCAGGCCGGCAAGCCGCACCCCCTCCACGACGCCGCCCGGCGCCGCCGGGCCGACCGTCACCCCGTGCTGTCCCGTCGAGGCGACGTGGAACCCGTCGAAGGTCACCCACGAGGCGCGGACCACGATCCCGTCGCCGTCCGGCACTTCCGGGCCGACGTTGACGGCCGCGCCCGCCGCGCGGAAGACGATCGGCGCCGCCTCGGTGCCCGAGGTCTCGACCACGACCGTCACGTAGTCGCCGTCGGCCACGAGGACCTCGTCGCCCGCCGCGACTTCGTCCGCCGCGTGCTGCAGCGTGGCCCATGGGGCGGCCTCGGTGCCGGGGTTGGCGTCGTCGCCGGTCGGCGCGACGTACCGGGTCGCCGCCCGGGCGGCCGGGGCGAGCGAGAGGAGAACGACGAGCAGGGACCCGAGGTGCGCCGCGATTCGATTCGATTGCATGGCCGAAGCAAAGCACGGCCACGTGCGTGCCGCAACGCGAGGGAGGGGGAACCGCGGAGGCGCAGCGAGCGCGGAGGGTTTCCTTTCTTCCGGACGGGTACCGCGGAGCCGCCGAGGCCGAGCCGAGACCGCGGCAGGAGGCACCGCCGAGACGCCGAAGCGGGACCGAGGCCGAACAGCACCGCGGAGCCGCGAAGCACGCGAAGTCCGGGTCCGCCGCCGAGGCCCGGAGGGCGCGGAGGTCGCTCCGGTCGTCCGGTAGCGGCGTCACGTAGCCCCGAGCGAGCCCGGGAGGCGAGGGGCGAGTGCGCCGGTTCATGGGTCGAGGGTTGAAGCTTCGCGCCGCGTGTTCGTCGGTGGGGCGTGCGAAACGAGCACCGGGTACCCGCCATGTGGACCACGTCCGTCGGCACGGTCGTGGTGGGCCTGCTGGCCGCGTGCGGGCCGCGGCCGCCGTCGCCGGTCGATCCCCTGCCGGTCGTCGCGGGAGCACGGCCCGCGGCCGCAGAGCCGGCGGCGGAGGCGTCCGAGGCCGCGCCCGAAGTGCCTGGAACGGGGCCGCCGTCGCCCGCGTGCGC
>CAZMRP010001029.1:0-1874 GCA_964568275.1 uncultured Myxococcales bacterium | reverse complement strand
GTCGGTCTTGCCGGGGGCGAAGACGACCTCCGGCACCCCCGTCCGCACCTCGCGGTGGATGTCCAGCCGCGCGTGCCCGACCCGCTCGAACGGCAACCGCCGCAACCGGTCCACGGCCGCGTCGATCTCGAGCCGCCCGGTGCGTACGGACTCCAGCAGTCGCTCGATCTCCCGCCGATTCACGTCTCGCCTCCTCGGACCGCCGGCACCCGGCTGCCGCGCAGCAATCCCGGCCACAACAGCAGCAGCAGGGCGGCCAGCGCCGCGAAGCCCGCGCCGACACCGAAGGCCGCGGCCGGTCCGTGCCACTTCCAGAGCAGCCCGGTGAGCAGCGAGGCCGGCAGCGCCCCGAGACCCACCGCCAGATGGAACGCGCCGAACGCCCGTCCGCGAACCTCCGCGCCCACCAGGTCCGCCACCATCGCCCGCTCGGCCCCTTCGGTCAACCCGGCGTGCAAGCCGTAGAGCACGAACAACGGCCACATCATCCATCCCGCATCGGCGGCGGCGAACCCCCCGTAGGCCACGGCGTACACCGCCCAGCCGGCGAGAATCAACCGCAACCGTCCGAACCGATCGGCCAGCATCCCGCCGGGGACGGCCCAGGCGGAGCGGGACAGATGGAGGGCGATCCACAGCACCGGGGCCAGCAGCGGCGCCACGCCCAGTTCCAGCGCCCGCAGCACCAGGAAGGTGTCGGCCGAATTGCCGAGGGTGAACAGCAGCATCGCCAGCAGGTAGCCCAGGAACCGCCGTTCGGTCCGCAGCGACGGTCCACGCTCCGCACGGCTGCCGACGACCGACGCCGCGGCGACCGGCGGAGCCGGCGGCGGGCGCCGTCCCTCGCGCACCCCGAGGGCCAGCACGAGGAACGCCGCGACGCCCGGCACGATGGACAGCAGGAAGATCCCGCGCAGCGTCAGGCCGCTCCACGCCAGCAGCGCCATCGCGGCCAGCGAGCCGACGATCGCACCTGCGTGGTCCATCGCGCGCTGCAGGCCGAAGGCCCGGGCGCGATCCGCGGGAGCGACGACATCGGCGACCAGGGCATCCCGCGGCGCGGTCCGGATCCCCTTGCCGACCCGGTCGGCGAAACGCAGGCCGACGACGTGCCAGACCGCGCCGGCGAACCCGAGCAGCGGTCGGACCACCACCGACAGGCCGTAGCCGGCCAGGGCCAGCCCCTTGCGGCGGCCGAGCCGGTCGGACCAGCGCCCCATCACGTACTTGAGCAACGAGGCGGTGGTCTCGGCGATGCCCTCGATCACGCCCAGCGCCGCCGCCCCCGCGTGCATCACCGTCGCCAGGAACAGCGGCAGCAACGGCACGATCATCTCGCTCGCCGCATCGTTGAGCAACGAGACCGTGCCGAGGGCCTTGACCTCGCGGGGCAGCGGACGCCGGTCGCCGTCGGCCACGCACGCCTCCTGGGCCGCCGTCGGTCCGCCGACGATCCGGTTGCGGGAGGCGGCCCGGCACACGGAATCACACGCCGTCGCCGCACGCAAGCGGGTCCGCGGCGGGCGCTGGACAGCCGCCCGATGGAGGGCTATGGTTCGCGCCGCTTCCCACTCCAGCCGACCGCGGGGGGACCGCGGACCGGATTGGAGGCGGGTCGAGGGACGACAAAGGAGTACCCGATGAGCGAACCGACGACGAAGAAGGAAAGCGAATCCAACCTGCCGCTGGTCGGACTGGGCATGGTGTTGGCCGCCGCCGCCGGCGTGGCGGTCGGCTGGTTCTGGCACCAATCGACGGTCAAGCCGGAGACCCCCACGGCGAAGGCCGCGGCCGCCCAGCCCGCCGACCGGACCGCCGCCGCGGGGACCGGCGTCCCCGGCGCTCCGAGCGAAACGGCCGCGGCGGGGACCGTC
>CAZMRP010001028.1:0-1874 GCA_964568275.1 uncultured Myxococcales bacterium | reverse complement strand
GCTCGAGGGCAACGTGTTCTACAATGCCGTGTTCGACTACCACCACTTCGAGCAGGGTCCCGGCACGACGATCTTCCGCAACCGGATCCTCGGCAACCCGGACGACCTGACCTGGTGGATGAACGACTACGGCGTCTGGCTCGACGGACCCCACGACGGCCAGAACCTCGTCGGCAACCTGCTGCTGCACGACTCGATCATCACCTACCACCTGCACAACGGACCGACCGAGCCCGCGGACATGTTCGTCGCCGCCAACACCCTCTCCGGCACGCTGGAGTGGAGCGACCTGCCGCCGGACTCCCCGCTGCCGCCCTCGTTGTACCGCGCCTGCCCGCCGCCGTTCTGGACCGACGACCTCCCCTGGCCCCCGTTCGGCCCCGACGTCGCCGGCTCGGCGACCAACCGCATCCCGGCCCAGGTGCGCTACGAGGCGCTCGCCGCCGGCGAGCCGTAGACCCCCCGCCGCCGGACGGACACCGCCGGACGGACCGGTGGACGCCCCACCGGGGCCCGGCTAGACTGAAGACGACGCGGTCCACCGCGGGCCGTCGGAGGTTCGAGCATGCCCAGTTGCGTCCGCCTCGCCCTCGCCTGGACCCTGGCGACCTCGCTCGCCGGCTGCGGCGGCGGCACGAGCCTGGAAGGCTCGTGCACCACGACGGCCGAGTGTCCACCGGGCCAGGTGTGCCTCGAGGGCCGATGCCGGCCGGTCGCCGACGGCACCGGTGAGACCGACGTCCCCGTACCGAGCGACGGTTGGCCCGACGGTCCGCCCGTCGACGGCGCCACGGACAACCCGCCCATCGACGGAACGGCGGACGGCCCGCCCGTCGACGGCACCACGGACGGGCCCGTCGATGCACCGCTCGATGCTCCACTCGACACACCGCTCGACGCCCCCCTCGATGCACCGCTCGACACGCCCGCCGATGTTCCCGGCGAGGACGCCGCCATCGACGTCCCCGCCGACGACGCGGCGGACACCACGCCGACGGACACGCCCCCCGACTCGTTCTGGGTCGACGACGACGGCGACACGTTCGCCGAGGGGAGCGGCGACTGCGACGACACCGACGCGCGGATCTACCCCGGCGCGACGGGCCACCTCGAGGGCATCGACTACGACTGCGACGGCAAGCGGGAGTACCTGGCGACGCTGCTGATCACGGTCGACGACCAGTACGAGCGGCTGTGCGTGAACGACGTCGACGTGGCCATCGACCCGACGGCCTCGCGCGACTGGTTCGCCGCCGAGACCTACACGGTGGTGATGGAGTCGGGGCTCAACGTCGTGGGCGTGCACGGCGTGGATCTGTTCGAGGTCATCTCGGGGTTCATGATGCGGATCCAGGTTGCGGGGCGCACCTACCTGACGACGGGCATCGCGGCGGGCGAGCCGGACACGACCCCCTGGCGCTACTCGCCGGACCCCGACGAGGACCCGCAGGCCGACTGGTGCATGGCGTCCTACGACGACGCGGCGTGGGGCCCGGCACGCTACGTGGCCGAATGGGGTTCCTCGCCGTGGGGTCTCTCGCCGCCGGAGTTCTCCGGCGTGGGCGCCGACTGGATCTGGGACGACCGGCCGGCGGCGCTGCTGGACGCCTGGTTCCGGATCAAGATCGACCTGCCGTTCTAGCGCGAGCGGCGCACCGCCGTGACCGCGGCTACTTGAGCCGCACCACGCTGGCGCCGTCGCCGCCCTCGTTGGGCTCGCCGGAACGCCACTCGGCCACCAGCGGATGGTCCTTGAGCCGCTCGCGCACCGCGCGGCGCACGGCGCCCGTGCCGAAGCCGTGCACGACGTACGCCGTCCCGGCCTCGTCCTGGAACAGCTTGTCGAGGCGCGCGTCGAGCTGGTCGAGCGCCTC
>CAZMRP010001027.1:0-1876 GCA_964568275.1 uncultured Myxococcales bacterium | reverse complement strand
AACAGCAACGCCACGGCGCCGGCGACGTGCGGTGCGGCGAGGGACGTGCCGCGGCCGGCGGACCAGCGGGCATCGGTGGCGGTGGCCGGCAGGCCGCCCGGGGCCCGGGGCCAGTCGGCGTCGGCGGACTGGGCGCCGAGAATCCACTCGCCGGGCGCGCCGAGGTCGGGCTTGAACCGGCCGTCGGCGGTCGGCCCCAGGGCGCTGAAGGCCGAAGGCGCGCCCCAGGCCCCGGCGGTCGACTCCACCCAGTCGCCGAGGTGGTTGGTCCAGGCGGCACGGCTGACGAGCGAGCCGACGGCGATCGCGCCGCGCGCCGTCGCGGGGAGGGACAGGGAGGTTTCGGCGACGAGGTGCCCTTCCAGCCGGAACGGCAGGAACGACGTCTGCGCCTCGACCGCCAGCCACGCATCGACGGGCGCGTCGCCGCGGACGGTGACGGCATAGCGGCCGGGCGGTATCGCGCCGTCGTCGCCGCCGACCAGTGCGAGCAGACCCTCGGTGTTCCGAGCGGCGGGGACGGAGGAGGCAGGGGGTTCCAGGCGCAGGGCCGCGGCGCCCGCGAGCGCGAGCTCGAGCGGCGCGGCGCCGGGCGCCACGGAGTGCGAGGAGCCGTCCGGAAGAGTGACGGTCACGCCGAAGGTGCGGCCGGGGCTCGACCAGAGGTCGAGCAGGACCACGGCCGCCGGGGCGCCGGGCAGGGGACCGTTGCCCGGCACGACCAGCGTCACGCGACCGGAGGACGCGCCGCGAGCCTCGAGCCGGGCATGAACGGCCGCCTCGCCGTCGTTGCCGGCGGCGACGACCACGGCACGTCCGCCGGGTCCGGCGTTCACGGCGCGGTCGATGGTCCGCTCCAGCCAGCTCGTCCCGTCGTGGGCGCCGGCCTGTCCGCCGAGCGAGAGGTTGACGACGCACGGTCGTCCGAGCGCGGCCGCGGCTTCGAAGGCGAAGTCGACGGCGTCCGCCACGTCGGCCTCGTCGTAGCGGCCGCCGGGAAGCCGGTCGGCGCGAACGACGAGCAGCTCGGCGCCGGGCGCCACGCCCCGGTAGGGCGCTTCATCCCCGGCGGCGATCGAGGCGACGCGCGTGCCGTGACCGGCGACGTCCGGGGTCGGCCGAGCTGCCGCGGGGTCGCGGAGGGCGCGGGCCAGCTCGTCGCGGTCGAACAGGGCGCCGCCGCGGTCGTCGAGCACGGCGGCCCCGCGGGAGGGGAGCGTCAGGTCGAGGTACCAGACGATGCGCGGCCGGCCGGCGGCGTCGAGGAACGCCGGGTGCGAGAAGTCGACGCCGGAATCGACGATCGCGATCAGCGAGCCGCGGCCGGTGGCCCCGAGGGCGACGGCGGCGTCGGCGCCGACGAGGGGACCGGAGCGATCGAGGGTCGCCCGAAGCGTGCGGGAGCGGTCGTTCCGCCCCGACCCGTCGTCGAGGAGCTCGCGTCCGAGCCACGGGGCGGCGGCGGCGCGGGCGGGGGACGCAACGTCGGCCGCCCAGGACGCGAAGGGAGAGCGTGGCGCGGGCTGGGCCGGTGCCCGGTCGGCGACCAGGAGCAGCAGCAGGCAGGACCACGGCGCGATCACCCTCACGGGGCGGATGTTGCTACGGCATTGACCCGCGGGGCAACGGCGAGCTAGGTGGCAGGCGATGGCGGACGCGGCACGCACCGAGGAACCGACCCCCCGGCGGCTGCGGGAGGCGCGACGGCGGGGCCAGGTCGCCCGCTCGCGCGACCTGACGGCGGCGGTGTCGTTGTGGTTCGTGCTGGCGGCGGTGTCGCTGCTGGTCGCGCCGCTCGTGCCGCTGGTCGTCGGCAGCCTGGCACGAACGGTGGCGCTGGCCGGGTCTGCCGGGGAGCCCGCGGCGGCGCGCGAGG
>CAZMRP010001026.1:0-1879 GCA_964568275.1 uncultured Myxococcales bacterium | reverse complement strand
CGACGCCCCGCAACCGGAGCCCGCCGTCGATACCCCCGCCGGGCCCGCCGCCGAGCCGCGGGCCCGGGTGCGGGAGATGTGGCTGGCGCTGGTCCCCGCGCCGACCCCGGAGGACTGGGCCGCGATGCAGGGAGGCGACTCCCGCGACCCGCGCCCGGCCCGCGAGGCGGCCCACCGCAAGGCGCTGGACGAGCTCGTCACCCTCGACGACCTCTCGCCGCCGGTGGCCGACCTGGTCCAGTTGGCCTTCAAGGAGGTCAGCTTCCACCACTGGCGCCAGCGCGTCGGCGCGACCTGCTACGACCCGACGCAGTTCGGCTGGCAAATGCAGGAGAGCCGCGAGCGGCTCTGCGAGCGCGCCCGGCTGCTCGACGAGGCGGTCCGCGCCGGCACGGTGTCCGCGCACGTCGTCGACGATTCGCGCGCCGCGCTGGCCCGCGAGCTCGCCGTCTACGACGCCGCCGCCGTGTTCGCCGACCTCCAGGACCAGTCGCGCTGGGACAAGGAGCGCGAGCTGTCCGCGGCGCTCGCCGCCGGCGGCCTGACCCCCGACGCCGACGAGCTGAAGGCCGCCGGCTGGCTGGTCGAGCTGCTGCTCGCACCGCCGCGCAACCCCTGACCGTTCGCACACGAACCGCGCGGACGCTCGACGCGACACGCCCGACGCGCTAGGCTTGCCGCCGGTCGGCCGCGGACGGACGCGCGTCCGCCCGCGGGGCCGACGCGGGAGGTTGCGACGCCGTGCGCACGCTGTGGTCCGGCCTGGCCGTCCTGGCCGTCGCGGCGAGTTCCGCGAGCTGCATCACCCAACGCTGCCTGCGCGACGCCGACTGCACCGCCGGCCTCGTCTGCCGCCTCGCCGACGGCGCCTGTGCCGAACCCGAGTGCACGACCGGCACGGAGTGCGGCGTCGGCCGGATCTGCGAGCAGCGCTTCTGCGTCGCGGGCTGCCTGGACGACGACGACTGCGCCGCCCCGGAGCAGTGCGTCGAGCGCCGGTGCCGGACCCTGGCCGACGACTGCCGCTGTCCCCTCGCCCCCGCCGCCTGCCGCCCCGACCAGAACCCCCGCTCGGCCACCGCCGGGACCGAGGTCTGCGTGCCCCGCGACTACCCGGAGGGCGCCGCCCTGTTCTTCGGCTCGGTGTTCTGCGGCCACTGCACCGCCAACCTGAGAGCGCTGTGGCAGCGCAAGCTGGAGCTCGAGGCCGAGGGGTTTCGTCC
Source organism: uncultured Myxococcales bacterium (assembly GCA_964568275.1). Lineage (GTDB taxonomy): Bacteria > Myxococcota_A > Polyangia > DRWM01 > JAAZOP01 > JAAZOP01. The sequence goes on along the minus strand of CAZMRP010001026.1, from coordinate 656 downwards.
GCAGCTGATCTGGGTCCAGCTCGGCCGAGCCACAGCCGGCCCCGACTCGGTCGGCTCGATCTTCGACGAGGCCTGGGACTTCCCGGTGCTCCAGGACGACCCGGAGGGCACGATCTGGCAGGCGTTCGGCGCCGACTGGTACCACTTCGTGATCGTCGACGCCCACGGCTGCACCGACGCCGCGCGCCACTTCGGGCCCATCGACCCGACGATGGTCCTCGGCGAGCGGGGCGATGCGATGGTCGACGTCTGGCGCGCCGCACTGTCCGGCCAGTGCATCGAAGCGACGGCCGACGCCGGCGACTGAGCCGCGGGAGGCGCGCCGCCGCGGCGGCTTCGGCGCCGTCCCGTCCTCCCGCCGACGCGCCGCGGCATCATTCCGCGCAGCCGCAGGACCGGAAGACCTGCTCCTCCTGCCGTAGCAAGTCCTGCAGCCGCTCGCCCAGCCCGGCGTCCTCGCCGTCGTCCTCCCAGGGGAGATCGGCCGTCGCCCGCGCGCGGCTCGGCGACGGCGCCGTCAGCGCGCCTTCGCCCGTCCAGGTCAGCTTCAGCAGCACGCGGAAGTCCTGGAAGTCGTAGTCCTCGATCGTGCTCTCGCGCGACGCGTGGTCGAGGCTCAGCCCGGCGCGCAGCCCGCCGAACTCGGCGCTCCAGAC
>CAZMRP010001025.1:0-1890 GCA_964568275.1 uncultured Myxococcales bacterium | reverse complement strand
CTCGGTCCGCGCCAGGCTGCTGACCAGCACCCCCAGGCCGGAGGCCGCCGCCGCCGCCGCCAAGACGATCGCGCCCAGTCCCGCCGGCGAGTCGCCCAGGTCGAGGTCGAACATCAGCCCCGCCGCGCCCAGCATCACGACGGCCTGGACCAAGTTGATCAGGAAGTACGGCACCAGCTTGCCGACCAGCATCGTGCCCCGGCCCAGCGGCGCCACGAGCAGACGGCGGAAGGTCCCCTGCCGCCGCTCGTCGTGCATCGAATGCGCGATCAGGCTGACGATCCAGAAGATGCCGAACACGGTGTAGCCCGGGACGTTCTGCTCGTAGGAATCGGGCAGCCGCTCCACCGACATCCCCGGCGGCGCCGTCCGCTCGAACCGCGCCGGCGAAGCCCCGCCGTCCTCCACCGCGCCCGCGACGGCCTGCCGGCCCACCGTGCGCAGCACGGCCCGCCGGGCCGCCGAGGTCTCCGGGGCGATCCAGTCGACCAGCAGGTCGACCCCGCGCGGCACCATCGCCCGGTAGACCGCGCGATCCACGAGTCCCCGCACCGTGCCGACGATCGGCTGGACGACCTGCGCGGCGGCCGCGGGGTCGAGCATCACCTGCACGACCGCCGCGGGGGGCGCCTTCCCGGGGTCCGCCTCGAGCGCCGCCGAGAAGTCGGCCGGGAAGATCACGGCCACGGGCCGCTCGCCCGACGCCACCAGCGCTCCCGCGGCGGCGCGGTCCAGCGGCCGTCCGTCGCGGCTCGTCTCCACCTCGAACCCGCCGACCCGGTCCAGGTCGGCCAGCACCTGCGCCGCCTGGCCGCCGAGGTCCTCGACCACGCCCAGCACGCGGATCGGTTTGTCGTCGCCGCCGCCGCCGAACGAACCGCGCAGCGCGAGGCTCATCACGATGATGAACATGAACGGCATGAAGAAGATCAGCATCATCCCGCGCACGTCGCGCAGGAACAGCCGCAGGTCCTTCCGTGCCAGGGCGAAGATCCGGCCCCACATCGTCCGTCCCTCAATCCCGCAGCCGCTTGCCGGTCAGCCGCAGGAACACGCTCTCCAGACTCGGCTCGAGCACCTGCAGCGAGCTGAGCCCGAGGTCCCGCACGCTGCACAGGTCGAGCAGCTGGAGCAGCGCCTGGTTCACGTTGCGCGCCTCGACGTACAGCAGCCTGTCGCGCACCGTCACCTTGCCCAGCGCATCGAGCGTCGTCGCGCAGGCCGCCAGCGCCTCGACCCCGCCCTCCGGCAGTCCGACCACCAGCAACCCCTCACCCAGCTCCCGGGTCAGCGCCTGCGGCGAATCGAGCGCCAAGAGCCGCCCCTCATCGACGATCGCCACCCGGTCGCAGAGCCGCTGCACCTCCTCCATGTAGTGGCTGGTGTAGAGGATCGTCAGCCCCTCGTCGCGCAGCCGCAGGACGTGCTCGAGGATCGAGTTGCGGGACTGGGGATCCACGCCGACCGTCGGCTCGTCGAGAAACAGCAGCCTGGGGGCGTGGACGAGGCCGGCGGCGAGGTTGAGGCGCCGCATCATGCCGCCCGAGAAGGTCCGCACCAGCTCGCCCGCCCGGTCGCGCAGTCCCACGACGTCCAGCACCGCGTCGACCCGCTCGGCCAGCCGCCGGCCCCCCAGGCCGTAGATCCGGCCGAAGAACGCGAGGTTGTCCCGCGCGGAGAGCGCCGGGTACAGCGCCAGGTCCTGCGGCACGTAGCCGATCAGCGGCCGGACCCGCTGCGGCTCGCGCGTGACGTCGATCCCGTCGAGCGCGATCCGCCCGCCGGCGGCGCGGGTGAGCGTGTAGTTCATGCGCAGGATCGTGCTCTTGCCGCCGCCGTTGGGGCCGAGCAGGCCGAATATCTCCTTCGTCGCCACTGCCAACGACACCC
>CAZMRP010001024.1:0-1890 GCA_964568275.1 uncultured Myxococcales bacterium | reverse complement strand
CCACGCGCTGCGCCAGCCGCTCGGGAGCCCGCGGACGGTCGGCCAGCCGCCGCACCTCGCCCGCGAACCACTTCTCGAACCGCGCCTGCGCGGCGCACGCGGGGCAGCGCGCGATGTGCCCCTCGATGCGGGCCGCGTCGGCCGGATCGAGCTCCCCGTCCTTCCAGGGTCCGAGGAAGCGACGGACCCAATCGCACGAACCGGTTTCCATCGTCGTCGCCTCTCAGCGGGCCGTCCGCAACCGGACGACCTCGCCCTCTGCGCCGCCGTCCCCGGCGGCCGCTGCCTGCTCCTCTCCGGTCGACGTCGCCGCCGGCGCGGCCACCCACTCCCGGCCGCGCAGCAGGTCCTGCTGCAACAACTTGCGCGCCCGGTGCAGCCGCGACATCACCGTGCCGATCGGCGTGCCCATCGCGTCGGCGACCTCCCGGTAGGTCAGCTCCTCGATCTCCGTCAGCACGAACACCACCCGGAACGCCTCGGGCAGCCGGTCGATCGCCCGCTGCAACTCGTCCGACACCAGCGGCTGGTCCATCGCCGCCTCGGGGTCGCGCAGACAGCTGAGCGACGCGTCGGACACGAGCCCCTCGTGGTACGGGTCGTCCGCCGGCAGCTCCGCCGCGCGCCGCTCGTGGACCCGCCGACGGTACCGGTTGTAGTAGCAGTTGGTCAGGATGCGCAGCAGCCACGCCCGCAGGCTCGTCCCCTCCTCGAACCGATCGAACGCGCGGAACGCCCGCAGCAACGTCTCCTGCACCAGGTCCTCGGCGTCCTCGCGGTTGTGCGTGTAGCGCACGCCGACCGAGTACAGCAGGTCCAGGAGCGGCAGCGTCTGCTCTTCGAACTTCCTTGCGTCCACCGGCGCTCCCATCCCTCGACGCCCCTCTCGTGCCTTCGAACCCCGTGGGACGGCCCGCTATTCCGCACGCGCCGGATCGGGTTGCAGTCGCGGCGGGAGGCCGCCCCCGCCCCCTCCCCGGCCGCTCAGCGGCCTGCGGAGCCGCCGGCGGGCCGACGGGTCCGCCGGGGAGGCTTGGGGCGACGGGCGAGGCTCTTCTCGAGGGCGGTGAGGCGTTGGTCGAGGGCCCGCAGCTCGGCCCCCATTCTCCGTAGCGGCTCGAGATCGCTCAGGATCTGGTTGATCCGCTCATCGATTCGCCGCTGCACCTCCTCCGCCCGCCGGATCAGGCTCGCCAACACCTCGTGCCGCACCGGCTCCGGCTCGGTGACCGGCTCCGGCGCGGGCGCGGTCGGCTCGCCGGCCGGCTCGGCCTTCCCGCCGTCGCTGCGGAGGCGGAGAAACTCCCGCACCCGAACCTCGAGCTCGGGTCGGCGGAACAGGGCGAGCAACGTCCCGAGGGAGTAGCGCGGGTCGCCGCGGCGCCCCGCATCGCACAGGATCTGGGCCAACGCGGTCTGGGTGACGTCCTCACCGGTGCGGTTGTCGATCACCCGCACCTCGACCCCTTGGCGCACGAGCGCCTCCACGTCCTGCAGCGTGACGTAGCGACTCTCGGCGGTGTCGTACAGCTTGCGGTTGGCGTAGCGCCGGATCGTGCGCCGTTCGCGCTCCTCCGGGGACTGTTCCACGTGCTCTCCCTTCGTCGAGCGGGCGGCGCGGCGAGGAACGCACGAAACAGGTCGTCGACGGCTTCCCGCGCGCCCGGCGACGAGTATACTACCGCCGTCCTGGGCCGGGGCGAAGGGGGTTCGCATCCCGCGGCCGGAGCGTGCCATGGTCATCACCTGTCCGAGCTGCAAGCGACGTTTCAACCTCCCGGCCGGCCTGGTCCGCTCGCGACACGCCAAGCTGAAGTGCTCGCGCTGCAAGGCGACCTTCACCCAGGACCTCGGCGAGGCCTGGGTCAAGCAGCAGCAACAGAGCGCGGA
>CAZMRP010001023.1:0-1892 GCA_964568275.1 uncultured Myxococcales bacterium | reverse complement strand
GGCCCCCGCGGCAAAAGCGCACAGACACACCAGCAGCATTCGTGCGGCCATCGGTCGGCTCCGTTTCTCTTGCTCAGGACAACCGTCGGAACAGCAGCAGCGCCAGCAGCCCGGCCAGCAGCACCAGCCCGCCGACCGGCGCGTCCGCCGGCATGCGGCAGCCGCACCCGGAGCCGCCCGTGGGCGGGGGCGTCGCCGAGTCGCCGGGGACGTCCGTCACGGCGTCGGCCGTCGCCGTGTCGCGCGCCGTATCCTCCTCGACGTCGGTCGTTACGTCCGGAGGCGCCGCGCCGTCGTCTTCGACCACGTCCGGCTCCGCATCGGCATCGGTGTCGGCGTCCGCATCGGCGTCGGCATCCGCATCCGCATCCGCACCGACGCAGACCGTCGATTCCTTCTCGAGAACGAACGACTCGAGTGTTCCCGAGCAGTCGGCGGTAGTCCAGCTCGTGATCTGCTGGCCGCAGTCGCGGGCCGTGACCCGCATCGTCCCGCCGTCGACCTCGGCCAGCACGAAGTTGAGGTGGTTCGCGCCGTGGGCCGCATGGCGCAGGGTCGTCGTGAAGATCGGGTTCGCCAGGGCGCCGCCCCCGCCGGTCACGATGTAGATCGGTCCCTCGGCCACGCCGCGCGTGCCGCCGTCCTCCGAGAGCGGGGTCCAGACGTGCTCGCGCCCGCCGTACCCGCCCCGCGAGGGATGGAACCGCTCGTAGTCGTGGTCGTGGCCGTTCAACACCAGGTCGACCCCGAAATCGTCCAGCAGCGGCACCAGCACGTCGGCGCGCGCGTGGTCGTCCTCGTTGTTGCCGTGCACGCCGCTCGACCAGACCGGCGTGTGGAACTGCACGACCCGCCAGTCGACGTCGTCGCGGTGCGTCTCCAGTACCCCGCGGAGCCACTCGATCTGGTCGTCCATCGAGAAGGTGTAGGTCGACAGGCTGACCACCAGCACGTTGCCGGCGATGAAGGAGAAGTAGTCCTCGACGCCGTCCGGGTTGTTCGTCGGGTAGGCGAACATCTTGTTCAGGTTGGCCCCCGCACCCTCGCCGGGGCCGTCGTCGTGGTTCCCGAAGGTCAGGAAGAACGGCGAGATGCGCGACAGCGGCGTCGTGCTGTTCATCTCCGGCGGCCACTGTTCGGTCTCCGAGCCGTCGTAGATGAAGTCGCCGGTGTCCAGCGTGAACAACGGGCGCTCGCCCGCCAGCGCGAACGCCACGTCGTCCCACTGCAGCGAGGGAATGTAGTAGCCCAGAGTCTCCTGGCCGCGGTTGTCGCCGAGCGACGCGAAGCGCAGCGGCGTGCACGAGCCCGCCGGCGGCGCCGTCCGGAACACGTACCAGTCGCTCCAGCGGTCCCCCGACTGCACGTGGTACTCGTATTCGGTATCCGGCACGAGTCCCGTCAGCGTGGCGGAGTAGGTGACGTCGAGGTCGCCGCTGCCGGTCGCGATGCCGTCCGCCGGGACCGTCGCCGTGACCGTGTCGCCCAGGCGGCGGTACTCGACCTGGCCCGTGCCGGCGGCGTCGTCGGTCCAGGAGACCGTCATCGTCGTGTCGGTCGGCCCGGTCCAGCTCAGCCGCTCCCAGCGCGGCGCGGCCCGGGACACGCCGGCCGCCGTGAGCACCACCGTGCCGGCGAGCAGGACGGCCGCCGCGGTTCGCAATCGGTCTTCCATCCACTGCCTCCCTGCGGCCGCGGGGAACCCCCGTCGCCCTCGCCGCGGAACCACGGGCATTGTAGACACCGGAAGCCGGATCGTCCACGTCGGAGTGGGGAAACCGTGCACCTCGTCCCCTTGACCCCGGTCCGTCCGCGCGGCACGGTACGGCGCATGCGACCTGCCATCCGACTGTTCGCGCTGCTCGGTCTCGCCGCCTGCGGACCGCGCCCCG
>CAZMRP010001022.1:0-1894 GCA_964568275.1 uncultured Myxococcales bacterium | reverse complement strand
GCCGACCGCCCGCACCCCCGCCGACATCGTCCTGGAGGCCGTCGGCAAGACGCCGCCGCCCGCCGGCGGCCCCGTCAAGAGCACCGCCTCCCGTCTCCATGATGCCCTTGCCGAGATTCGCGACCGCCGCGCCGCCGAGGCGGCGGCCGCCGCCGCCTCGAGGCCGTCGGCCCAGGCGCCGCCGACCCTCGAGCAGGTGCAGCGAGAGCTGCAGGAGGCCAGGCAGGAGAACGCAAGGCTGCGGGCGATGGTAGACCCGCCGATCACCACGGACATCCACCCGAGATGGGCGGAGGGCGCCGACGCGGAGCCGAGCGGGCCCGGCGAGGGCGTCGGCCGTGTCCTGGACCTCTCCCCTGACATCCCCGGCCTTCCCGACCAGGGGCCGCTCGCCGAGCGCCTCGCGAACCTGCCCCCTGTGGCGCGGAGGGGGCTCGCGAAGCTGCTAGCCGAAATGCAGGGTCAGGGCACGGACGTCCGGTGGTTCGACGAGTCGACCGGCGACACCGGCCCCGAGGCGACGACCGACGCGCCGACGGACGCGACGACCGACGCGACGGCCGAGGTCGGCGCGGGCGGGGAGGACGCAGCGAGCGAACCGTCCGAGGGCACCTCCGCCTCCGCCCTCGTCGCGGCGGGCAACCGGGCGCTGAACTCGCGCCAACTCACCCGCGCCCGGACGCTGTTCCGCCAGGCGCTGGGGCTCGAGCCGGCCAACCGGCAGGCGCGCACGGGGCTCGGGCGCGTGGCGTTCCAGCAGGGGCAGTTCGCGGAGGCGGTGCGTTACCTGGAGCCGCTGTACCGCAACCAGGGGCACATGGATCTCGGCGTGGCCTACGTGCGCGTCGGCCGGCGCGACGACGCCCGCCGACAGTTCGAGAAGCTGCTGACGCGCAACCCGAACAACACCGACGCGCGCCGGGCGCTCGACGCGCTCAACCGCTAGCCGGCTCGGTCGCCGGACCCGACGCGGATTCGTCCGGCAACTCGCTGTGGCGCAGGGGCCGCGAGCGCGCGGTCAGCACCTCGCAGCCGGTCTCGGTGACGAGCAGCGTGTGCTCGAACTGGGCCGACAGGCGTCCGTCCTTGGTGACGGCGGTCCAGCCGTCCTGCAGGATCTCGAGCTCCCAGGTCCCGAGGTTGATCATCGGCTCGATCGTGAAGGTCATCCCGGGTTCCATCCGCGGACCGCGTCCGGCGTCGCCGAAGTGCGGCACCTGGGGCCCCTCGTGGAAGTCGCGGCCGATCCCGTGGCCGACGAAGTCGCGGACGACGGAGCAGCCCCGGGCGACGGCGTAGGCTTCGATGGCCCGGCCGATGTCGCCGATGCGGCGGCCGGGGAGGACCTGCTCGATGCCGAGCTCCAGGCAACGGCGCGTGACCTCCACCAGGTGACGCGCCTCCTCTGACGGCCGGCCGACGAAGAACGTCGCCGAGGTGTCGCCGTGGAAGCCGTCGAGCTTGCAGGTGACGTCGATGTTGACGATGTCGCCGTCGCGCAGCCGACGACGGGACGGAATCCCGTGGCACACCACCTCGTTGATCGAAGTGCAGACCGACTTGGGGAAGCCGTGGTAGCCCAGCGGCGACGGGTAGGCGCCGTGGTCGACGATGAACTGGTGGACGAACTCGTCGATTTCCAGCGTGGTCATGCCGACGCGCAGGCGGTCGCCCGCCGCGAGCAGCGTCTCGGCGGCGAGGCGGCAGCTGCGTCGCAACGCCTCGACATCCCGGGGGCTCTTGAGTCGGATCTGCGCCTTGCCCGCCAGCATCGCGCAGGCAGTTACCGCGCGACGGCCGGCGTGTCAATCGGCGGGCGGCCGCGCGGCGGCGCTTGCCGCCCGGGACCCGGGGCGATAGGCTCGTGGACCATGCGAGGCGCGCCGTGGACCGG
>CAZMRP010001021.1:0-1899 GCA_964568275.1 uncultured Myxococcales bacterium | reverse complement strand
CCGACAACGTGCCGGGGCGCGAGGCGATCGACGCGGTCGACGTCACGCTGACGGCCTCGCGCACCGACGGCCGCCCGGCCCTGGCGCTGTGCGAGCCGACGAGCTGTCGACTGCCCACGGGCGACCGGGCCGCGGGGCTTCCGCTCACGATCGACTTCCACCGCGGTTCGAGCTACGCCGCGCTGGCGTTGTTCCGGGTGGTCTGGCGGTCCGGCAGCGTGCCGGTGGCCGCGCGCGAGGTCGCCGTGCCGTGGCCGGATGCGGGGACCCGCTACCTCCGCGTGACGCTCGAGGCCCCCTGCCTGACCTTCCCCTGCGCGGCGGGAGCCCAGTGTCTGATCGACGGCGGCGAGCCGCACTGCGTATCGGTGCCGTTCCCGGGGGCCTTCTCGGACCCGTCGCTCGTCGACGACGGAGTGCCGTGCGGTCGGGACGACGCGCCGGCGGCCTGTCCGGAGTTGGACGGCGGGCCGGACGCCGACGTGGGCGACGTCCCGGAGGACGACGCCGGCGAGGAAGAGGTGTCCGACGTTCCGCCGCCCTGCGAACCGCTGGTCGGTCCGTGTCCCGAGGACATGGCGTGGGTGCCGGGCGGTCCGTTCGTGCGCGGTTCCGACCCGGCGGAGGGCCGTACCGACGAGGAGCCCGAGCACACGGCGGAGGTGTCGGGGTTCTGCATCGACCGCACCGAGGTCACCAACGCCCGGTATCTCGCGTGCATGGAAGCCGTGGCGTGCGACGAGCCGGACAACGGACCGTATTCGAACCGCCGGCCGGACTACCTGTACTCGAGCAGCTTCGCCGAGTACCCGGTGGTCAACCTGCTGTGGAGCCAGGCCGATGCGTACTGCGCGTGGGAGGGCAAGCGGCTGCCGACGGAGGCCGAGTGGGAGAAGGCGTGCCGCGGAGGTTGCGAGATGTCGGGCATGCCGACGGCGTGCGACGAGCTCGACGAACGGACCTACGCGTGGGGCGAGGCGACGACGAGCTGCGAGCTGGCGAACCACAACGCGTGCCTGGTGTGGGAGGGCGGGGACAACGACACCGACCGCGTCGGGGCCCGTCCGGCGGGGGCGCAACCGCACTACTGCATCTTCGACCTGGGCGGGAACGTCGAGGAGTGGGTTTCCGACTGGTACGCCGCCGACAGCTACGCGTTGTGTGCGGCGGAGGCGGCGGGCTGCGTCGACCCGCAGGGGCCGGGCTCCGGCACCGACCGGATCGTGCGCGGCGGCGGTTTCTTCGACGCGGCGCCGCTGCTCCGCTGCGCCCGGCGGCACCAGGTGGCCGCGTCCGAGCGCAGCCCGCGGATCGGTTTCCGCTGCGCGCTGACCCCGCCCTAGCCGCGTCATCGGAGACGACGGATGCGGATCGAGGAGCGGAGCGTGCAGCGCGCCTGCGAACGGGCGGCGGAGCACCTGCGGTCGCGCCAGCGCGGCGACGGCGGCTGGAACGAGGAGATGGTCTGGTGTCCGGCGCTCACGGCCGGCGCCGTGATCGCCCATCACGCCTGCGGAAGGCCGCTGGACGAACGCGAGTGCGGGGGGGCGTTGCGCTACTTCGACCGCTGGCAGCTCGCCGACGGGTCGTGGGGGCTGCACCCGGCGTCGCCGGGGTATCTGTATGCGACGGTGCTGTGCTACGTCGCCGCGCGGCTGGCCGGGCGGCCGGCGGACCATCCCGCCGCCGCGCGGGCCCGCGACTGGGTCCTGCGGCGCGGCGGGCCGCCCTGGGCGCCCACCTGGGCCAAGGCCTGGCTGGCGCTGGCCAACCTCTACGAGTGGGACGGCCTGCCGGCGCTGCCGCCCGAGCTGTTCCTGCTGCCGTCGTGGCTGCCGTTCCACCCGTCGCGCTTCTACTGCCACACGCGGATGATCTACCTCGCGCTGAGCGTGCTGT
>CAZMRP010001020.1:0-1903 GCA_964568275.1 uncultured Myxococcales bacterium | reverse complement strand
GATCGACGCTCGCGCAGCCGCGGCGCGCTCCCGCGCGCGTTCCCAGGCCGCCCGGGCGCGGCCCCGCGCCGTCCGCCATCCCTCCCGGACGCGGGCCCACGACGAAGCGTCTGCCGGTTCCGTCATCCGCTCTCCGCCTCCCCGCTCGTCCCGTCGTCGAAGAAGCTCATCGATGTCCCCGAGCACCGCCCGTCCGGCGCGTTTGGAGCGGAACATAGAATGCATCCGGCAGCGCCACAAGCGGGAAGGCGGTGGTCCGCGCGGGCGAAGCGACCGCCGAGCGTTGCCGGACCGTCGACCGGATGCTAGCTTCCCCGCACATGCAGATTGACTCGCGAGCGAGAGGCGGACTCGAACGGGCGCTGTCGGCGATCCTTCTGCTGGTGGCCGGCGGAGCCGGGTCGGCCTGCGGCCCCGGCTCGTCGACAGGCGACGGTGCCGACTCGCCGGTCGAGGCGGACACGGAAGCCGATGCCGACGCGGACGACGGCGCGGATGCCGAGCCGGACGGCGACTCCGGGATTCCCGGCGACCTGGACCTCGTCCCGTACGTCGACCCGTTCATCGGGACGGACGACAGCGATTCGCCGCACCCGGTGCCGGGGGGCGCGGGAGGCAGCACCTACCCGGGCGCCGTCGTCCCGTTCGGCATGGTGCAGCTCGGACCGGACACGCCCACCGCCTCGCCGTCCGGCTACCGCCACAGCGACCGGGAGATCGAGCAGTTCAGCCTCACGCACTTCGACGGCGCCGGGTGCCCGAACAACGAGGACCTCCCGTTCCTGCCGGTCGTGCACGCGATGACGATCTCGCCGGGCACGAACTGGACGTTGTACCGGGCCGGCTGCGCGAAGACCGACGAAGTCGCGACGCCCGGGTCCTACCGCGTCCACCTCGACGGGTACGACATCGAGGTCGAGCTGACGGCGACGACGCGCACGGGGTTCGCGCGGTTCACGTACCCCTCCACCGACCTCGCCCGCGTGATGTTCCAGACCGGTCTCAGTGCCACCGGTGCGTTCGACGGCTCGATCGAGATCCTCGCGCCGGACCGGATCCGGGGCACGGTCACGGCCGGAGCCTTCTGCGGGTCGGACACCAGCTTCCGGATCCACTTCGTGGCGGTCTTCGACCGGCCCTTCTCCGGCCACGGCACGTGGCTGGGAGGCGCGCTGTCGCCCGGCTCGTCCGAGGCGAGCGGTCTCCGCTCGGGCGGCTACGTGACCTTCGACACGACGTCCAGTCCGGTCGTCCAGATGAAGATCGGCCTCTCGTTCGTCAGCGTCGCGAACGCCGAGGCGAACCTCGAGGCGGAGAATCCTGGCTGGGACTTCGACGCGGTCCGGGCGAGGGCAGCGGCCGAGTGGAACGCGGTGCTCAACCGCGTGCAGGTGACGGGAGGGAGCGACGACGACCTGCGGAAGTTCTACACGGCGCTGTACCACGTGTTCCAGAACCCGAACGTCGCGAGCGACGTCAACGGCGAGTACCTGGGGTTCGACGGGCGCGTGCACGTCGCGGACGGGATCCGCTACCAGAACTTCTCGGGGTGGGACATCATCCGGTCCTGGACGCACCTGGTCGCGGCGCTGGCGCCCGAGGCGCCGGAGATCATCGAGTCGATGGTGCAGGACGGCGTGGAATCCGGCCTGCTGCCGTTCTGGACGCACCAGAACGTGGAGACCCACGTGATGGTGGGCGACCCGGGGACGGTGAACGTCGCGAACGCCCACGCGATGGGAGTGCGCGGGTTCGACACCGACGCGGCCTTGCAGCTCATGCGCAGGTCCGCGGAGGACCCGCTCCACACCGCCCGCTGGGCCCTGGAGAACTGGCTCGACGTGCACCACGTGGGCAACGCCGCCGTGTCGCTGGAGTACGCGATGGCGGACTTTGCGCTCGC
>CAZMRP010001019.1:0-1910 GCA_964568275.1 uncultured Myxococcales bacterium | reverse complement strand
CGGCGGTTCGGCCGCCGTCGTCGGACCGCCCCGGCGCGGTCGGTCGGGCGCCCGCTCGCCGGCCAGCAGCTCGAGTAGCTCGGGCACCGCCGCCGCCTCCTCCGGGGAGAGTTCCGCTCCGCCGGTCCCGGCCCCGGTCTGCTCGCGGCCGGCAACCGACACCAGGGCCGACATCAGCGCGCGATCGAAGTCCTTCGGCGACGCAGCGGCCGTGGTCCCCGACGGGGCGTTGTCGGAGGCCGCCTCGCCGGAGCGCAGCTCCCGCAGCGCCTCTTCCGCGCGGGCGTATCGTGCTTCGGGCGTGGGCTCGACCAGGCGCAGCAGCACCCGCCGGGTGGCGGGATCGAGCGCGGCGAGGCGTTCGGCGACGTCGAACCGCTGGTCCCGCCGCGGCAGCCGGTCGGGCTCGACATGGGTCACCGCGAACAGCATCGTCGCCCCGACCGCGTACAGGTCGGTCGACGTGTTGGCCTCTCCCGCGAACTGCTCGGGCGCGGCGTAGCCGAGCGACGCGACCACCGTGAGGCCGGTGCGCTGCTCGGGCGGGGGCGCGATCGTGTCGAAGTCGACCAGCACCGGCTCCCAGTCGTCGACGGTGCGGAACATGATGTTCGCGGGCTTGATGTCGCGGTGGACGACGGGCGGGCTGAGCGACTGGAGGTAGGCCAGCAGCTCCAGCAGTCGTTCCAGCAGGCCGCGGACCTGGGCCGGCGCGAGTCGCAGCGCCTGCCGCGCGATGCGCTCCTCGAGCGTCCCGCCGGCGAAGTCCTCGCGGGCGAGGGCCCAGCGGCCGGGCGAGAGCTCGCCGAAGGCGAAGACGTTCGGCAGGCCCGGGTGGCGCAGTCCCTGCAGGAGCCGCGAACCGGCCTCGAACAGCTCGTGCGCCTGCCAGTCCGCCGAGCCCGGGCGGGCGGAGACCAGCTTGACGGCGACGGCGGTCCCTCCCTGTTCGTCGACGGCGCCGTAGACCAGGCCCGTGCCGCCCTGCCCGAGCAGGCGGGTGAGGCGGAAACGGTCGGCGAAGACCAGCGGGTGTCCGCAGCGCGGACAGGCGTCGGGCGGCCGGCCGGACGCGAGCGGGACCTGTTCGTCGCAACGCGGGCACGGAACGACGTTCATGGAAGCCTCGCCATGCGGAATCCTCTGGCCGGTCACTCCCCCGAATCGTCCGCGGGCTTCGAGCGCCGGCGTCGGTGGAACGCGTTCATGACGGCCTGCGGCCCCTCGCGCAGGCAGCGCTCGACCATCTCCGCCGCCTGGTCCAGCAGGGCCGGCAGCGCCGCCGACTCCTCGGCGTCGAAGCGCGACAGGACGTGGTCGACCGCGTCGCGCCGCTGGGGGCGGCCGATGCCGACGCGCAGCCGCAGGAACCCCGCGCCCACGGCCGCGGCCAGCGATTCCAGGCCGCGGTGTCCGGCGGTGCCGCCGCCGTCCTTGAGCCGCAGCGTGCCGAACTCCAGGTCCATGTCGTCGTGGACCACCAGCACGCGCGCGGGCGGCACGCGGTAGAACGCCATCGCGCCCTGCACGGAGCGGCCCGAGAGGTTCATGTAGGTCATCGGCTTGAGCAGCAGCACGGTGACGGCGAGGTCCGCGGGGCGCACGGAGACGAACTTGCCGTGGAAGCGCGAGGTCCAGCCGGAGGACTGCCAGCGCCGGGCCAGCCGCTCCAGGACCTCGAAGCCGGCGTTGTGGCGCGTCCCGGCGTACTCCTCGTCGGGGTTGCCCAGGCCCGCCAGGAGCCAGCCGTCGAAGGTGTCGGCGGGAGACATGATCGGGGAGAACGCGGAGCGCGGAAGCGCCCGGCGCTACTTCTTCTCGGGCTTGCCCTTGGCCGCCGGGGCCTTGCCGCCGGCCGCCGGGGCCGCGCCCGGGGCGCCCGGAGCGCCGGCTGCCGGGGTCGCACCCGG
>CAZMRP010001018.1:0-1912 GCA_964568275.1 uncultured Myxococcales bacterium | reverse complement strand
GTGGCCCGCGCGGCGTCGCCGTCGGTCGCGCCGTCGCCGCCACCGGGCCCCCCGAGTCCGCCCGCCGGCGGCGACCACGTCCCCGGCAGCCCGGAAGCGTCGAGCGACGCTCCGGCACCGAGCCGCACGTCGCCGGTGACGAACAGCCGCCCGGGCAACCCCGTGGCGTCCGGCTGCACCGTCAACGGCACGCCGGGCCCCAGCTCGAAGGAGGCGAACATCCAGGTGCCCCGGAGGAACGGCGGGCTGGTCGTCGACGAGCTGCCTCCACGGTGCAGGGGCAGCATCAGCACCGTGCCCGCGATCTCGTTCGCCGCCCCCTGGAACCGGAACCGCAGCTGCTGGCCGTCGATCGGGTACGGCAGGTTGTCGCTGGGCGGCGGCAGCCACTTGCCGACCCGCAACACCACGCCGCAGCGGACGTTGTTGCACAACCACTCCGCGATCTCCAGGTCGCCGGCCCGCGGGGCCGTGCCCGAGGTGGCCTCGATCGTGGGCGGCGCGACCACGCCGGAGAAGTCGGTCCCCGAGAAGTCCACCGCGATGCGCTGCAACCCCTCGAACAGCGGCGAGGGCGACGCGGTGGCCACCGCCGGAGCCACGTAGGTGTCGGTCGGCGTCTGGACCTCGTCCCCGCAGCCGCAGCCGCACAGCAGAAACAACGACCAGCCGATCGGTCGGTACAACATCGCGCGCACGCTAGCAGAGCCCCGCGGACCGCGCTACCACGGGCCGCCGTCGGGGGGGCCACCCAACGGCGAGCACGGCGCTCCGGTGTCGATCAGCTCGGGATGGTCGAAGGCCCCGGCCCCGCCGGGGTCGACGCAGTTCAGGTCGACGCACTTCTGGCCGGCGGGGCACGGGGACGCCATGCCGGCACACGCCGCATCCAGCGTCACCGTCCGCTCGCTCGCCCCCGACTCGCCCAACGACGCCATCCACTCGTCCGTGCTCACCAGCACGGCGCCGCGGAAGAACTCGACGCGGAACGCCACCCAGAAGTCGTACATCGGGCCGGGATAGTAATCGACGTAGAGCGGCAGCCGACCGCTCGACGCCAGCACGAACTCGCCGACCTCCGGCTCGCACGTGCGGTAGCTCGACGTCACGGTCGGGTCGTCCCGCCGCGCCGCGACGACGTGCACGACCACGCGATCGAGCTGCGTGGGGATCTGCGCCTGCGAAGTGATCGTCAGCCGCACCTTGCGCTCGGCCTGCTCCTCGCAGCCGGCCGGCGCCAGCAACGCCAGCCCCAGCAGCGCCGCGCGCCACCGGCGCCGGGCCGCCCCGTCGACCGTTCCCAACCGCATCCGTCGCTCCTCGCCCGCCGCCCCGGGCCGCCTACGGCCCGCGGATCGCCCAGTCCGCCGCCGGCGGCGGGTCCTCGGGCCACAACAACACGCCAGCCGTCACCGCCCCCCCGGCCACGACCACGCCGAGGAGCGTCCAGAACCACCACGCCTCGCCGACGCTGGTCTCCTCCTCCGGGGGGACCTCCGGCGGAGGCCCGACCGGCGTCGGCAACGCCTCCAGCACCAGCTGCACCTGGGTGTTCTCGCCCGCCATCACGTCGAAGGGCACCCGCGCGTCGCGGTGGCCCGCACGCCGCGCCTCGAGCACGTGCGAGCCGGCGCCGACCCGCAACGGCTGGACCAGCGGCGTCGACCCGACCTGCTGCCCGTCCAGGTACAGCATCGCGCCGTCGACGTTCACCCGCACGGTGACCTGGGACAGGCTCGACTCCATCTCCGCGATCAGCTCGACGACCTGCCGCCGCTGGTCGTCGGTCGCCTCGCGGCCCGCCTCGACCAGGAACTGCCGGAAGGAGTCGATCGCCTCCGGATAGCGCAGCAACGCCCGCTGGCACATGCCGATGTTGTAGACCAGGATCGGCCGGCTGCTCAGCTCCCGC
>CAZMRP010001017.1:0-1912 GCA_964568275.1 uncultured Myxococcales bacterium | reverse complement strand
CAGCCGTTCGAGGCCGTCGAGGCAGGCCGCCGGCAATGCCCCGCCCGGACACGCGGCGCGCCAGCCGTCCTGCATCCGATCGAGGCTCAGCCACACCACGGCCTGGTCGTCCCGCGCGCCGGCGCCGATCAGCCGGCCGCGCGGCTCCTCGCCCGCGCCGGTCGCGCTCGACCTGCAGCGCGAGCCTCCCGGCACGCTCGCCTCCCCCAGCACCGCCGCGTCGGCGATGAACAGCACGCCGCTGAGGTACTCGCCGTCGAGCAGCTCCGACGGATGCGGCTCGGTCTCGAGCAGCACGCCGAGCTGCCGGACGACCTCGCCCAGCAGCGCCGCGTTGCCGGCGGCCGCCGTCAGGCCGGCCTCCAGCACCGCCGCCAGCGGCAACGTCGCCTGGCCGCCGATCACGCCGTCGATCAGCTCGCCGCCTCCCCGCTCCAGGTCCTGCAACAGCCGCAGCGCGTCCAGCAGCAGTTCCAACCCCTCGCGGGGCCTTCCCTCGGCCAGCCGGAACCAGGCGCCCGCCGCCACCGCCTGCCCCAGCCGCAGGCGCGGCAGGTAGGTCGATTCGCCGCAGCCCAACCCCGGACGCCAGGGACCGCACGCCTCGGCATGGGCCACCGCCCGCTGCAATCGCTCGTAGAGCCCGGCGCACGCCGCGACCGTCTCCCGCAACTCCGGCGCGCGTTCCGCGGGACTCCCGATCGGTCGCGCGGTCGCCCCGTCGCGACCCCGGTCCACGTCCGACAGCTCCTCGTCCGCGCGCCAGAGGTCGGCGATGTTGCGCCCGTCGGCCAGCCGCTCCAGGCAGGCGCGGGTTTCCGGCACGCCGCCCAGGACCGCCTCGAGCTCGGCCGCCGCGTCCCCCGGCATCGCCTCGCCGCGCAGCACCGGCCGCGGACAGCGCCGCGCGCGCGCCGCGGCCAGCATCCCGTAGGCCTTGGTCTTCAACTCCGCCAGCTCCGCCTCGGAGACCAACGGCGACGGCGGAGCCGCCTTCCGGCAGGCCGACCCCGGCAACCCCCACAGCAGGACCGACGCCAGCACGATCGTGGACCGCCGCGCGAGACCGTGATTCAACGTCTCCTCCATCTCCGTCAGTGGCAGCAGGGCTGGTAGCGCAACAGGAACTTGGCGCCGCGGAAGATCAGCACGGCGCCCGAGGCGAGCAGCAGCGCGGTGGCCACCGGCATCGCGTAGCGCCGCAGCCGCGGCCAGGCCACGCCGCCGCCGATCCCGAGCGCCAGCAGCAGCGGGACCGTGCCCGCCCAGAACGCCCCCATCAGCAGCGCCGCGCCCCAGGTCCCGAGCGCCGCCGCCTGGGCCCAGATCCCGTACAACGGCCCGCACGGCAGCAGCACCGTCCCGAGCCCCACCAGCAGCGCCGACCAGACGCCCCGCCGCCCCGCCAGGCGGCCCATCAAGCGCTGGCCGAAGGCCCCCGCCCCGTCGCGCAGCCGCCTCGGCAACGGCAGCCAACCCGGCAACGCGAGCGCCACCAGCACCGTGAGCACTCCGGCTGCCACGGCCACGATCGCCGGCCCGCGACCGAGCTGCAGCGACTGGCCCAGCGCTCCCAGCGCCATGCCGATCCCGAGCAACCCGATCCCGCGGCCGGCGTGCCACAGCGCCGAGCGGACCAGCGTTCCACCGAAGGTCGGCGTGCTCTCCCCCGACAGGCCGACCGCCAGCACCAGCGGACCGCACATGCCGACGCAGTGCAGCGAGGTGAACAGCCCCGTGGTGAATCCGAGCGCGATCAACGCCGTGTCCATGCGCGACCCTCTGTGACCGGAAGCTACACCGGGCGCCCCGCCCGCAACAAGCGGGCCGAGTTGCCCAGGACGGTCAGGCTGGAGCAGAACATCGCCAGCGCCGCGAAAAACAACCCCAGCGGCAGCATGTTGAAGGTTCC
>CAZMRP010001016.1:0-1913 GCA_964568275.1 uncultured Myxococcales bacterium | reverse complement strand
CCTGACCGACACGAACAATCAGGGGACGGTCGGCTGGCACTTCACGCTGGACGACAACCCGTTCCTCGACGACATGGCCAACCTCGGCAAGGAGGACTCGCAGTACCAGAACCCGGCCGGGATCGAGGTCGAGGTCGACTTCGAGGCCGAGGTCGAGGCGCCGGCGTACAAGATCTGGGATGCCCCCGCCGACCTGGGCCAGTTCGCCCTGACCTACCTCAGCAAGCGCGAGGAGTTCTACCTCGAGTCGCTGGCCGAGGACGCCTCGACGAACGACCGGCCCGAGTGGTTCGTGGACGGCGAGTGGATCTCCAGCGAGGCGGCGCACGCCGTGCCGACGGACCAGCTACGGCGGTTCCGCATTCGCGGGATCAACGCCGTGCTGCTGAACCAGGCGGCGACGGGGGTCACCGCAGGGCGGGTGTTCCAGGCCGAGATCCCGGTCAAGCCGTACACGGTGATGGCCGACGCGGGCGACACCTGCGCCGACCCCGACGACCACATGGGGCTCGACCAGTCGATCTACTGGTACCAGTGGAACCCGGACCGCAGCGGCTGCACGCTGACGACGCAGCAGGCGACGATCACGGTGGCGCGGATGTTCCGCGCCGACCAGCCGACCTACCCCGAGTACGACCAGCTGCTGGCGGACGGCCGCATCACCGCGGTGATTTTGTTCGGCCAGATCGGCGACGGCGCGGTCACCGACAGCGACGCCGGGATGCGCTCGTTCAACCAGATGGCCCGCTACCTGACCGGCGCCGGCTTCGGCGAGATCACGCCGGCTCCCGTCGGCCGCCGGTTCACCAAGGCCGTCGGCGACGTCACGTTCCAGATCGACATCTACTCGCCCTACGACTTCAGCGGCCTGTCCGACTACGCGCACTTCGGCAACTTCCAGCGTGCGCTCTCCGAGCACGAGATCGTGGCCTACGACGGCCACAGCATGCTCGGCGCCAGCGACTTCTGGTCCCGCCCGGAGTACCCGGACTTCTACCAGATCTTCCTCTACGGCGGCTGCCTCGGCTACGAGTACTACATCCGCCCGATCCTCGCCGGCAAGGGCGGCTGGGACAAGGTCGACATCGTCTCGTCGGTGGTCGAGGTCTCGGCCGACGCCAACCGCTACGCCGCGCCGTTCCTGTCGAAGATGATGTGGGCGGTCGAGCACGACAACGCGGCGAGCTGGAAGGACTACCTGATCGCGATCCGCCAGAAGGTCGGCGACTCGACCTTCGGCGCCAGCGGCGTGCGCGACAACTGCTACACGCCGACCGGCTCGCGCTGCGTCACCCCGCCCGACCCGACCACCAGCCGGCGCTACGAGGCGCCGACGCCGGTCGAGATCCCGGACAACCTCCCCGCGGGCGTCACCAGCGTGATCGAGGTGCCCGACGCCCTCACCGCCGCCGCGGTGGCCGTGGAGCTGAACGTGACCCACACTTGGGTCGGCGACCTGCGGGTGGTGCTCGAGCACGGCGGCACCGAAGTGGTCCTGTGGGACCGCGCGGGCGGCTCGGCCCACGACATCCACCAGACCTTCACGCCGGAGCAGTTCGACGGAGGCTCGGCCAACGGCACCTGGACGCTGCACTTGTACGACCTCGCCTCGCGCGACACCGGCCGCCTCGACAACTGGACGCTGGTCGTCACTCCGTAACGCGTTCGTCCGCCAACCGCAGCGCCAGTTCCAGCACCCCGGGGAGCCCGGGGTCGACCTCGAACAGCGCCCCGGTCGCCACGTCCTGCAACAGCATGCGGCCGACCGCGTCCGGACCACCGACGCGCCACTCCTGCGCCGGCGCGTCGCCCGCCGCACGACGCTCGACCCGGTAGCGGACGGACCACCCGGCCGACTCGTCCGGCGCCGCCAGCGACAACGCCTCGCGCCACGCGGGCGCCTCGAGCCGTCG
>CAZMRP010001015.1:0-1916 GCA_964568275.1 uncultured Myxococcales bacterium | reverse complement strand
GATGGTCCTGACCAGATGGCGGTTGGAGGCGTCGTTGCCGCGGGTGACGATGTCGACGACGAACCCGATCGCGGGTCGTGGCTCCCAGGGACGGCGGGGTATCGCCGCGAACAGGTCGACCGACTCTTCGACGGCGCGGCGGACGTTGCCGCGCGCCATCGCGTCGCCGAGCCGTTCGCCGGCCTGCAGGCGGGCGCGGTCGGTGGCCCCGGGTTCGAGCTCGAACGGCCGCAACTCGGCGGCGAGCTGGGTCAGCGCCTCGATGCCCGTCAGCGCCTGCCAGAGCCGCGACAGCAGCCGGATGCCGGCCGTGGCGGTCAGCTCCCCGAAGAACGGGTTGAAGATCACGAGGTCCTCGGCGCCCAGCCGCCGCGCCGCCGACTCGAACCCGCGCCCGTACTGGCTCACGAGGCAGGCGCCGTCGCTGGACGGGACGTAGAACGCCAGCCGCGACGGGTCGGCGCCCGGCTCCTGGAGGATGCGCACCATGTCGCCGGTGAAATAGGCGAACGGGTTGCACTCCTGGCCGCCGGAGAAGGCGCGGCCGAGCGCCAAGCTGGTTTCATCGATCTCGGGGCCGAGGCGCGCGTCGAATCCGAGGGCCTGGAAGTAGCCGCGGAACACCGGGGCCGAATCGCCGAAACGGGACACGACGACCGTGCGGCTCCGCAGGTCGTCGAACCGGCCCGTCGTCCGCGACGCCCAGCGCTCGAGCGGCGCCGGGTCGGTCGCGGGTCGCGGCGCCACGGCCGGTCGGGTCTCCGCCGGGGGCGGCACGCTCTGCCGGACCTCCTCGACCGCGTGCCGGAACGCCTCGAGCCGCGTCTCCAGTCCGGCCTCGGCCTGGTGTTCGTCGAACTCCAGCGTCAGGTGCGGGCGGTCGTCCAGCGATTCCTCGAGGAACCGCACGACGAAGGCATCCGGGCCGCAGCCGAAGCAGGTGACGACGACGGGGAACGCGTCGTCGCGGGTCGCGGTCCAGGCGGCGGCCCGCAGCAGGTCGCGGTTCGAGCGCCAGCCGACCTGGTCCCAGCTGGGGCCGAGCGCCGGGGCTTCGGGGACCAGGTCGAACGGGAGCGGGAGGAAGCCGGCGCGGGCCAGACGGCGCATCAGCTGCAGGTTGAGGTACGCGTCGTGCACCACGTACGGGTGGCCGAGCACCACGGCCACGGGGACGCCGGGATGGTGCTCGAGGTAGCGGCGGCCGAGCGTGCGCAGCTCGCGGCGATAGGCGTGGTAGGCGTCGAGGGCGTCGTGGGCCGCGCGGATCGTCGTCGCGGGGTCGAGCCCCTCGTGGTCGGCGAACTGCGTCAGCAGCGCGCGGAACTGGTAGCCGCGCCAGTCGAGCATCAGCTCCGGGGCCAGGAGGCGCGGGCCGCCGCCGCGGCGATGCAGGGCCGAGGCGCGGTCGGGGAGCGGCTGGTCGTCGCTCAGCACCCGGCGCACCGTTCGCTCGAGCGGCGACGGGACGGCGTCCGCAGGGCCGCGGTGGCGGTCGGGCTCGTCGGCCAGCGAGGCGGCGCAGGCGAGATCGCCCTCCGTCAGCCCGTACATGCACGGGTAGCGGTAGACCACGCGGGTCGGCTCGCTGCGCGCCGTCGCCTCGTCGGCCTCCGGGACCGACAGCAGGGTGGGCAGGAACACCGCCGGAATCCCGTCGTCGGCCAGTTCGCCGACGTGGCCCAGCAGCAGCTTGGCCGGCAGGCACGGCTCGGCCGTCAAGGCGTGCGCGGCGCGCAGCAGCGTCGAGCGGCGCGAGGGGCCCGACAGGACCGGTTCCCAGCCGAGGGCGTCGAGGAAGGTGCGGAAGTGCGGGTACAGGTCGTGGGCCAGGATCGCGCGCGGGATGCCGATGCGGCCGCGAGGCGCGGGCCGGTCGGCGGGACGGGGCGGCCCGGCCCACCGTCGCTCCCGCT
>CAZMRP010001014.1:0-1922 GCA_964568275.1 uncultured Myxococcales bacterium | reverse complement strand
GTCGTCGTCGGCCGGCGTCCCGGCCCGCCGCGCCAGCGCGGTTCCGGGAAGCGGCACGGCGAGCTGCAGCAGCGGCTCGGCGCCGTGCTCGCGTCGCAGGTGCGCGAGGAACCCGATCGTTCGCGCGATCTCCGTCCGCCGCTCGCCCGGGACGCCGATCATCCCGTGCACCTGCAGCGGCACGCCGTCGGCGGCGCACCAGGCGGCGACGCGCTCGACCGCGGCGGGGTCGAGGTTCTTGCGGAGCACGCGGCGCTGGACGCGCGGGCCGGCGCTCTCCAGCGAGACCTTGAGCGTCGACAGCAGCGGGCGGAGGCGGCGGACGTGGCGGCGTTGCAGGCGGTCGGCGCGCAGGCCGTTGGGAAACTCGAGCCGCAGGCCGTGCCGCTCGGCCAGGGCCAGCAGGCGGTCGAAGCGGCGGCCGTCGAGGTTGGCCAGTTCGTCGAGCAGCACCAGCCGGCGCAGGCCGAGCGTGCGGACCCAGCGGCCGACGGCGCGCTCGACGCGGTCCCACGGGAAGACGCGGACCTGCCGGCGCGGCTCGGGCAGCCCGGGGTTCTTCGAGCAGAAGACGCAGCCGTAGGGGCAGCCGCGGGTCGTGACCAGCGGAAGCGTCTCGGCCGGGTCGGGCGGGAACGGTCCGGGGCGCCACGGCGTGGCCAGCACGCGGCGCAGGAAGTCGAACACGGCCGGCGCGTCGAGCAGCTCGTAGGCGGGCAGCGGCACGTCGTCGAGCGGGAAGGCGACGCGGTTCTCGCGGACGGCGCGGGCGGGCCGCCGGCCGGCCTGCAGCTCCGCGGCGAGTCGTCCGAGCAGCGGTTCGCCCTCGTAGCGCAGCAGCAGGTCGAGCCGCGGGTTCGCGGCGAGCAGGGCGGCGCCGTCGTACTCGACGTAGTGCATGCCGCCGACGACCAGGTCGGCGCAGGCCAGCGTGCCGGCCGCGGCGGGCACCGCGTCGAGCAGTCGGGCGAGCCACGGGCGGCCGGGGCCCGTGGTGAGGAACGGGCTGCCGGCGACCACGGTCAGGTCGGCGTGCAGTCCGGCGAGCCGGTCGAGGAACGGGCGGGCCGGTCGGCCGAGCCAGGCGTGATCGGCGAGGCGCCGCAGGCCGGCGTCGGGGCCGGCCAGTCCGTCGAGCAGCTCGACGCGCCAGCCGCGGGCGAGCAGCACGGCGGCGGCCTGGCAGGCGCCGAGGTGGGTCAGCCACGGGTAGTCGATGAAGTAGCGCAGCATGATCCACGCCAGCAGCAGCTTGGCCTTGCGCTCGCGCGCCAGGATCGTGCGCACATGCGCCGCGTTCATCTGGATGCGGCCGAAGATGAGCTGGCCCGGATTGGTCGGCCGCAGGCTGCGCAGACCTTCGAGGCCGAGCTTGCCGGCGTCGAAGTCCACCGGATCCATCGTGCGGCCGCCGGGCACCGCGCCGGCGAGCTCGGGGTAGTAGTCGGAGTATTTCGGGATCGCGCGCACGCGCACGCCGATCGACTCCAGATAGCGGCCCATGGCGCTGGCCGTCTCGACGTAGGCGAGCACGCGCTCGTCGCTGGCCAGGCCGCGGGCGCAGGTCTTGACGTAGCGGAACGCGGCGTCGACGCTGTCGACGAGCCCCAGGCGCGCCATGTCGTGGTTGCACGGGATCCAGATGCCGCCGCCCGAGGTCGCCGAGGTGCCGCCGACGAGCGCGGTCTTCTCGACGACGAGCGGCTTCAACCCGAGGTCGTGCGCGCGGATGGCGCCCATCAGCGCCCCGGCGCCCGAGCCGACGACGATCAGATCGAAAGCTTGTTCCAACATCGGTTCCATAGCGCAGCGGCCCGCTCCTGGAGCAGCGATCGCGGCCGCAGGACCCGCCGTGAAGCCGCCTGCCAACGCACGACGCGGCGCCCCCGGCGACGGCCAACGACGCGTTGCGGATCGCTGCG
>CAZMRP010001013.1:0-1926 GCA_964568275.1 uncultured Myxococcales bacterium | reverse complement strand
GCCGCCGCGGCCTCCGCCCGCAGCTGCGGCACGGCCGCGAGCAGCGCCTTGGTGTCGTCGGGCTCCAGACCCTCGACCGGCGGTTCGCCGGCGTACAGCGCCGCCTTGCCGTCCACCGACAGCTCCTCGACCAGGCGTCCCACGGCACGCTCGAACCGCTCGGCATCCGGACGGTGCAGCCGCGTCAGCACCGCCCAGCGCGCCGCGAGGTCGATGGCGTGCGGCGCCACGTGGCGCTGGACCTGCGGCACGATGTGCAGCTCGTAGATCTCCCGCTCCAGCGGGTGCTCCAGCAGGTACGGCACGCGGATCGTCGCCAGCCGTCCGCGGAACGAGGCGAACTCGGGGTGCCGCCGGAAGGCCTCCATGTGCACCTCGTTGCTGGTCGCCACCATCACCGCGTCGAGGCGCAGGATCGAGTGCGAGAGCGTGACCTCGCCGTTCTCGATCGTGGTCAACAGGTACTTGAAGGCGTCGAGCGGCCGCTTGAGCAGGTCGTCGAAGACCACCAGGCCCCCGGCGCCGTCGACCAGCTCCCCGTACGGCTCGAACAGCGCCACGTTCTGCAGCGCCGTGGGCAGCGCGGCCAGCGAACGGTCCGCCGTGACCTGCCGCTCGGACGCATCCACCGACAGCTGCGGCCCGATCACGATCGCCCCGCGCCGGTAGCCGCGCGACACCGTGAACCGCTCGACCTGCACGTGCGCGAGCACCTGGCGCAGGTCGCCCGCGTAGGACGCGTTGAGCGCGTCGAAGATCCGCCGGCACTTGTGGCACAGCCCCGTGCGGAACAACCGCTCCGGGACCCGCAGCTCGCCCCCGTGCGCCGCCGCCGCCGCGCGCAGCACCTCCCGGCGATAGGCGGCGGGCAGCAGCAGCAGCGGATGGTCGCGCACCTCGCAGGCCAGCCGCGCGTCGATGTCGGCGTCGGCGAGGTGCGCGAAGGTCGCGCGTTCCCTGCCGGACCCTCCGCTCGTGCCGAAGCCCAGCCCGCCCCGCTCGACCTTGTCCGTCGGGAAGATCCAGTGGAACCGGTACAGGGCCCCAGGCGGCGTGCTCGAGTAGTGCTCGAGCGCCCGGATGACGCACTGGACGAAGGTGGTCTTGGCCGAGCCGTTCGGACCGTGCAGCAGCACCAGCCGGTTGGCGCGGCCGTCGCGCACGAAGCCCGAGAGGATGCGGTAGAACGCGTCCTGCACCGACTCGTGCCCCACCAGCCGGTCGCGGCCGTCGTCGAACGGGGCGTCGAACAGGCTGCAGCGCTCCGTGCCGCCCCACGGCCGCTCGACGGTCGTCCGGCCGTAGTGGTCGAAGGCGTCGCGCAGGTAGGTCGCCGCGTCGCGCAGGTGCACCTGCGGCTCGCTGAACAGCAGTCCGAGGTACTCCTCGAACGACAGGATCTGCCGCCGCTCGACGAACGAACGCGCGGCGCGCTCCGCCAGCTCGCCCAGCAGGGCGCCCGGGGCCGGCGGCTTGGAGGTCGCGGGCGGATGGCTGGCGCGGGACTTCGCTTCGCGCGCCACGCTCAACCCCCGCTCACCGCGTAGGTCCAGCCCAGCACCGCCTCGCGCGTCACGCAGCGGTCGCCGCTGCACAGGCCGAACTTGAACTTGAACTGCACCGGCAGCTCCCCCGCCTGCGTCGGCGTCAACGGGACCTCGAAGCGCAGCTGCTGGTCGTCGAACTGCGCGGCGTCCTGCGCGCGCAGGACGGTCTTGGCCACCGTGAACCCCTCCGCCGCCAGCACCTCGAACTTCGCCGGGTACTCGACGTTGACGTGCCACGCCCCCTTGCCCGTGCCGACGAACACCACGGTGGTCGCCCGGCCGACGGTCGCCGCCGCCTCGTGCCGCGCCTCCACCGCGAACTCCTCCCCCTCGGAGCGCTCCGTCGGGCCGGCCGGCACCGCCGCTGACTCGCCGCCCG
>CAZMRP010001012.1:0-1928 GCA_964568275.1 uncultured Myxococcales bacterium | reverse complement strand
GAACATCCAGGTGGCCGACGTGTTCTTCCTGGTCGACACCACGGGCAGCATGTACAGCGAGATCGACAACATCAAGGCCAACCTCAGCTCGGTGATCATCCCGCAGGTTCGGGCCCGCATCCCGGACGCCTGGTTCGGGGTCGGCTGGTTCGCCGACTTCGCGACCGGGGGCTACGGCGGCGGCTCCGACCTCGCCTTCGAGCTGCTGCAGCGGATGACCCCCGACACGGCCACGGCGCAGGCGGCGGTCAATCTGCTGCCGGACCGCGGCGGGGCCGACGGCCCGGAGAGCCAGGTCGAGGCGATGTACCAGACGATGACCGGCGAGGGCCTCGGCTCGTGGGTCGTGTCCTACTGGGCGCCCGATTGCCGGGGCGCCCCCTGCTTCCGCGACGGGGCGCTGCCGATCATCCTGCTGTTCACCGACGCCCCGATGCACAACGGCCCGACCGGCGCCGACCCGTACACCGGCATCACGCCGACGCCGCACCAGTGGGCCGACGCCGTCGCCGCCGTCAACAGCGCCCACGGCAAGGTGCTCGGGATGAACTCCGGGGACACCTACTACAGCGGCCGGGACGACCTGGTCGCGACGTCGGTGGCCACCGGCGCGGTGGACCTCGACGGCCGGCCGCTGGTCTACGACATCGGGTCCGACGGCGCGCTGCTCGGCACCAGCGTGGTCGACGCGATCGAGATGCTGGCGACGCGGGTGCCCTTCGACGTCGACACCTTCACCGAGCCGGACCCGGCCTATCCGCTGGGGGTCGACACGCGCTGCTTCATCCGGCGGATCATCCCGCAGGAGTGGTTCGAGCCCGCGGGGATGACGCACGAGCAGGCCGTGGCGTTCATGGACGAGTCGACGTTCTACCAGGTGCTGCCCGGGACGAACGTCGAGTTCCTGGTGCAGTTCCAGAACGACGGCTGTTTCGACGGCGACGAGCTGGCGCGGATCTTCCGGGCGACGATCGTCGTGCAGGGCGACCACGTGATGCGGCTCGACGAACGCGTCGTGCTGATCATCGTGCCCGCGATCGAGATCCCGTTCGGCTGAGCCGGGTGGGGCGTCGGCGCGTCAGCGGGCGGCGGCGGCTTCGGCGTTGGCCGCCGCCAGGTCCGCTTCGCTGGGCGTGAGCAGCGTGACGGTCATGTAGGCCTGCCGGGCCCCGACGAACCGCTCGAGCCCCTGGACCTGCAGTCCGGTGAACAGGTCGGAGACGCAACGCACCGCGTCGTCGCAGGCGCGCGGCAGGTCCTGCTTGCCGGGCACGATGCGCAGCTCGCGCACCGTGCCGTCCTCGATGATCATCAGCATCGCGTCGAAGGCCTTGGGCAGCCCGCCCGTCCGGCAGCCGCGCTCCAGCACCGGCTGCTCGAAGCACTTCCGCAGCTCGGGCTTCTTCAGGTCGATCGCCGCCTTGACCATCGGCGTCTCGTTCGGCTTGATGTTGTGCGTCTCGCCCACGCCCGCCGACACGCGGGACTCCTTCCACAACTGCTCGATCAACGGGTCGATGCCGCCGGCGGAGCTGCCGGCGGTGTCCGGCTGGCTCTTGCCGGCGGTGGGCGTCGTGCAGCCGGCGGCGGCGGCCAGCGCCGCGAACGCGAGGACCAGCGAGATGCGCCTCATGGCCTGCTCTCCCGCCCGGCGTCGCCGGCGGGAGCTCCGTCGGGTCGCGCCGAGCCGGGCGATAGTCTGAGGTTCCTGCGGCCGGGAAGTCAACTGCGGCGGGGGTTCCAGCGCAGCAGCTCGCAGCGCAGGGCGCCGTTGCGCAGCGCGAGCCGGGCCGCGGGTCGCGTCCGGAAGGCGCGCGGCAGCGCCGGATTGCCCGACAACACCACCGCGACCCAGCCCCGCGGCCGCAGCGCGTGGGCCAGCGCCTGGTACAGCGCCTCGAGCGTCGCGCGACCCGGTGCGAGCCGCT
>CAZMRP010001011.1:0-1930 GCA_964568275.1 uncultured Myxococcales bacterium | reverse complement strand
CGGAACCCGCGGCCGCCGCCGGCATCCGCGTGGTGCGGCTTCGCACCGGTGTGGTGCTCACCCGCCGCGGCGGGGCGCTGCCGAAGATGCTGCTGCCGTTCAAGCTGCTGGTCGGCGGCCGGGTCGGCCACGGCCGGCAGTGGGTCAGTTGGATCGCCCTCGACGACGAGGTCGGCGCGATCCGGCACCTGCTCGCGGCCGACGGCGTTTCCGGCCCCGTGAACCTCACCGCGCCGCACCCCGCGACCAACGCCGAGCTCGCGCGCGCGGTCGGCCGTGCGCTGCGCCGGCCCGCCGTCCTGCCGACCCCGTCCACGGCGTTGCGGCTGGCCTTCGGCGAGATGTCGACGGTGCTGCTCGACAGCACCCGGGCGGTCCCCCGGGTGCTGGAACGCTCCGGCTACGTCTTTCGCCACCCGGAGCTCGCACCGTACCTCGCGACGGAGCTGCGCTAGGAGGGCCGTCGGCGTCCGCGGTCGACGCGGTCGTGGCGGCGACGTCGGCGGAGGGCCGGCAGTCCGAGCGCCAACAGGGCGGCGAGCGGCGAAGCGCGCGACGGGCTGCCGACGGCGCAGCCGGGTCCGCCGGCGACACCGGGCGTCACGCACAGCCCCTCGCCGTTGCAGCGCATGCCGGCCGGGCAGCCGCCGCACGCGCCGCCGCAGCCGTCCGGGCCGCACTGTCGGAACCGGCAGTCGGGCTCGCAGGGCACGCACATCCCGTCGCGGCATCCGCCCGTGCATTCCCGGCACTCCGGCTCGCCGCCGTCGGTCGTGCAGTACGACAGCGCGGGACAGTTCCGCTCGTCGGTCCACTCGCCCCACACCACGTTGTCGTCGCCGCAGCCGTCGGAGACGCCGGTGCAGTGCCGCAGTCCCTCGCGGCTCTGGAGCGCTCCGCCGCAGGCGCCCGAGGCGCAACGCCGTTCCTCCAGCGGCGAGGGATCGCAGACGTGGTCCGCGCGCAGCATCCGGCAGCCGTCGCAGCACGGCCCGCTCGAGCAATCGCAGGTGCAGTCGTCGACCGCGGTGCACGTCGCGGCGGTCCACGAGCAGGCCGCGGACGGTCCGCAGAGCTCGGCCCGCTGCCAGTCCTTCCAGTCGCCCAGCGCTCCGGCGCACGTCGCGCTCTCGCCGCTGCAGTGCCGGTCGCGGAACCGCACGCCGACGTCGCTGTCGCAGGCGGTGCCCCAGGGGCAGCCGAGCTCCGAGGCGGCGTCCGGCTCGCAGACCTGCGTCGTCGGCGCGAAGAACGACGCGCTGCAGCAGGGGCCGTCGCTGCAGTCCGTCCCGCCCGGCTCGGCGTTCACCACGCAGTGGTTCCACGCCTCGTCGAAGCCCTTGACGTGCGCGGCGTAGTCCCAGGTGTTGTACAGCCACATCGACCGACCGGCGGCCTCGTAGCCCACCAGCAGCACCACGTGGTTGCCGCCGCCCTCCGGGTAGTAGCCGTAGTACACCGGCTTCCAGGTGTTGAGGTCGGAGGCGACGTCCTCCTCCCAGTACACGAAGTCGGAATCCTCGAAGTAGAACGAGTAGCCCAGGCTCGTCGTGAACCGTTCGAACAGCTCGCGGTCCGCGGAGCAGAAGCCCCAGAGCCACAGCCCGACGCTGGAGCCTTCGCACGACTCGCCGCCGTAGAGGTCGAACAGGCGTTGGGTCGTCGCGCGATAGGCGTCGAGGTCCGCGGCGCCGCCGCCCGGCAGCAGCTGTTCCCACGGTCCGCGCCCGGCGTGGCCGTGGTCGTCCCAGTACGCGAACAGCATTCCGGCCGCGGCGGCCCAGCAGGCGCAGTCCGGGCAGGCGTCGTTGCCGGCGCAGCCCGCGCAGCACCGACTGCCCTGCGCCCGCGGCGGCAGCACCGCGGTGATCGTCGTCGAGTCGGCCCCCTGCAGGAACACCGGCTGCGCCGCCGCCGGCGCCGCGACGGC
>CAZMRP010001010.1:0-1930 GCA_964568275.1 uncultured Myxococcales bacterium | reverse complement strand
CTGCGGCTGCCGCGCCGCCGCCGAGGCCTGCACCGGCGACGTCCGGCAGCTCGAGCCGCTCGCGGCCCGGCACGGCCGTTTCCCGTGGCGCTCCGGTTCCGGCGGCCCCGGCTGACCCGTCCCGCGGGCGCGAGCGGCGGCGCGGCTCGTGGAAATCGATCGGAAGCCGGAAGGCTGGTCGAGGGCCCGGGAGCGGGTCGGTCGGGGGGCCTGCCGCGCGGCTACTCGAGCGGCGGGATGTCGGCCTTGTGCTCCTCGTACCACGCCTTCGCCGCCGCGACCGCCTTCGCCAAATCCTCCTCGACGGTCCCGACGTTGACGTCGTACTCGAACTTCACCTCGTCGAAGAACGTGATCATCTCCATCGCCCGGAGCATCGCGTCGTCGACCCGCGACCAGGCCGAGCCGTCGTGGTGGTCCCAGCCGTCGCGCCCCTCCAGCGTCTTCCAGGTCGGGGTGTCGTAGGTGTTGGGGGCCGGGTCGTCCAGGTGCTTCACGAAGGCGTGGATCGCCGGCCTGTACTTGATGCTCGCCAGCGCGCTGGCGGCGCTCGAGCGGACGAAGGCGTGCTCGTCGTCGAGCAGCGGGAGCAGCAGCTTGGCCACCGGCACCGCCGCCTCGGCGTCGCCGAAACCGACGAACTCGGCCAGCGCCTCGCAGGCCTCGCCCCGCACCGCCGGGTCGGCGTGCTTGAGCAGCTCCTCGATCTTGGCGCGGTAGGCGTCGGAGTCCGGAATCGTGCTCGAGGCCAGCCAGGCGAAGGTGGTGAGCGCCGTCGCGGCGACGTGGGGGTAGGCCGAGCCGAACGCCGCCAGCAGCGCGTCCTTGGTCCCGGCGGCCTCGAGCACCTGCTTGCCGCTGTGCAGGACCTCGAGCGCCGCGTAGGGGGCGGCCGGGTCGTCGGGCTTGGCGATCAGGGCCTGCAGCGCCTTGACCAGCGCCGGGTCGATCGGGTCGGTGGAGTCCACCGCCTCCTTGGCCGCCCGCAGCGCCGGGGCGAGAATCTCGGGCTCCGTCGCGCCGAGTCGCGCCGCCACCACCGCGCGGTAGTCCTCCTGGAACGCCGCCTCGGCGTCGTCCTTCCAGCTGTTGGCCAGACCCTGCAGGGCGGCTCCGAGGACCGGGGCCGTCTCACCCGTCGCCGCCAGGACCAGGAACAGCCGCGCCTGCTCCGGCTTGTCGAGCTCGGCGTCGCGCTGCGCGTCGTCGGCCAGCTTCGCCGCCAGCTCCTTGGCGGCCGTCTGCTCCTCCGCCGTCGGCGCGGTCTTCAGCGTCACCGCTGCGAAGGCCGGCTTCTCGGGCTCCGCCGGCTCGGCCGGCGTGGGGTCCGCGACGGTCCCCGCGGTCGTCGGCTGTGCCGCAGGCTCCGCCGGAGTCGCAGGCTCGCTCCCGACCGGCGGCGCGGCCGCGGCCCCGGTCCCCTCGTCCGCCTTCTTCTTGCAGCTCAGGCCGCCCAGGGCGATCAACAGCACCGCCATCCCGAGCCCCCACGTCTTCGAACGCCTCATCGGTTCCTCCTCCGGGTCGTGCCGGCCGCACAGCTGCGACCGGGCTGCCGGCGCCTGCCGCGCCGAATCCGCCGGGAGCATCGCTCCGCCCCGGGACGGGGTCAAGCCGTCCCGCGGAGACGACCTCGGACTCCCCGCACCGCCGGTCCACTTCCCCCGGAGCTGCCTGCTCCCCCCGGAAGGGAACAGTTGACAAACGATCCGGTTCGCGCTTGAATCCCGCCCTAGCGTTCGCCGGGAGGGGTACGGGTTCCGGTGTACGCGAGCGAGGGTTGGGGAAACGAAGGACCCCCAAGCAAGGAATGGAGGAGGAGTAGTCATGAATTGGAAGCATCTGTTGGTCGTGGCCCTGGTCGCCCTGATTGCCGTCACGGCGTGCAAGAAGAAGGCTGAGGAAGCGCCTGCCGCGCCGCCGCCTGCCG
>CAZMRP010001009.1:0-1932 GCA_964568275.1 uncultured Myxococcales bacterium | reverse complement strand
CCGACCGCGGAAACCGACCTCGCACCGCAGGACGCACCCGGCGACGGCCCGGGGGACGCTCCGGCGGAGGACGGCGCGGCCCGCGATGCCGCCGCCGAGATGCCCACCTCCATCGACGGACTGCTCGACGCGGCGCGGCGCGCCCTGGAGAACGGCGCGACGTCGCGCGCGATCCAGTTGCTGCAACGCGCCGCACAGCTCGACCCGGGCGACCCGGAGATCCACGCCAACCTGGGCTACGCGTTCCTCGACGCCGGCCGCACCGCGGAGGCACGACGGGCCTTCGAGCGGGCGAACCAGGTCGGCGGGGCGCACCCCGACGCGCTGCTCGGCCTCGGCGACATCCTGCTGTCCCAGGGCTCCCTCGAGGCGGCGCTCGAGAGCTACCGCCGCGCTCTGGCGGTGGCGCGCACGCCGTACCAGCGGCGGATCGCCGAACGGAAGATCCAGGACACCGAGAACCGGCTGGGGGCGCGGCGGCCGCCGGCCGCCGATGCGGGAGCCGCGCCGGAGGCGGGGCCGACCACTTCCCCGACGCCGACCCCGCCGACCGGCGGAACGCCGCCGGTGCCGATCTCGGATACGCCGGCGGTCGGTTCGGAGCCGCCCGGCCTGCCGCCCGTCACCGAACCGTGAGCCGTCCGCCCGGGGAGGTCGTCTGATGAAGCTCGCGGAGCGAACGCTGTTGCACGCGGCTTCGCCGTCCGATACAACCGCGGGACGTCCCGGGAGTCCTGCGATGCGCGCGCGTCTGCATTCTCCGGTCCGGATGCTGCTGGTGCTGCAGGTCGAGCAGCGCACGGGGCGCGTGCTCTGGCGCAGCCTGGCGGGCGAACGGGCGCTGCTGGTGCACGGCGGGCTGGTGGTCGGGGCCGAGGGCCAGCCCGAGAGCTTCCTGCAGTACCTCGCGCGCGCCTCGCACATCTCGCCCGCCGACCTCGGGCGCATCGAACGGCGGGTGCAGGACCTGTTCCTGCCGCTGGAGGACGAGGTGTCGCGGGCCACGGGCCAGACGCGCGAGGAGCTCGCGGCGGCCCGCCGCTCGTTCACGCTCGAGCAGATCGCCGACCTGTGCCTGACCGACGACGACCCCGCGGAGCTGAAGTTCCGGGTCGAGGAGATCCCGATTCCCGGCGTTGCCTGTCAGGTGCCGCCGGCCACGGCGCTGGCGGACCTGCTCGTCGACCGCGTGACCCGCGGCGCGCTGACGCTGGCCTTCCCCGCCGGCGAGCTGCGCCCGACGCGGATGTACCCGCGCCTCGGCCCGCTGCTCGAAGCCTCCTTCCCGTGGCACCTGCCGCTGCCCCGCGCCGGCGGCGAGACCGCGGCCGAGCTCCTGGAACGCGTCGGCGCCGACCGCGCCCCCGCCCTGTGGCTGTTGGTGTCCGGCGGGCTGCTGGCCGAGGAAACGACGCCGGCCGAGCGCAAGCGCATGGCGGCGGTCCTGCCGGGCATGATGCTGCCGGCCACCGCCGCCGCCGACCCCCGCGCCGCCCTCGAGGCGCTCGAGCAGCGCCTGGCCGTCGACCCGTTCAACCAGGACGCCATCGAGGCGCTCGAGCACCTGGCGGCCGAGGAGGGTTGGCCGGAGGTGCTGGTCGACATGCAGGAGCGCCTGGCGGCCAAGGCGCCGCCGCCGCAGCGCGGGTTCCACTTCCTGCGGCTGGCCGCGCTGGCGGAGATCGCCGGACTGCCGACCGAGCGGGTCACCGAGATCGTGCTGCTCGGGCGGCGGTCGCTGCCGCACGACACGCGGCTGGTCTGCGCCCAGGCCTGCCAGGCACTGTTCCGCGGCGACGGGGAGGCGGCGCGCAACCTGCTCCAGCTGGCTCGCATCCCGTGGCCGGCGACGC
Organism: uncultured Myxococcales bacterium; assembly: GCA_964568275.1. Taxonomy (GTDB): domain Bacteria; phylum Myxococcota_A; class Polyangia; order DRWM01; family JAAZOP01; genus JAAZOP01. The sequence goes on along the minus strand of CAZMRP010001009.1, from coordinate 79 downwards.
TCGACTCCCCCGAATCGTTCCGGTCGACGATTCCCGGCGTGCCGCTGGCTCTGGCGGCGAATCGGGAGGAGTTCTTCGA
>CAZMRP010001008.1:0-1933 GCA_964568275.1 uncultured Myxococcales bacterium | reverse complement strand
GGCGGCGGCGCCCCCGGCGGCGCCCGCGGCGCCGTAGCCCCGAGCCGCGGCGGCGTCCGGCGCCGCGGCGGAACCTCCCCGCGTTCGTCCCGTCAATCCCGCGAACCGAACGCGCGGCGCACCCGGGCGAGGTCGTCGTCATCGACCGTCCCGTTCCGGTCGAGGTCCGCCTGCTGGTTCCAGTACGGGGTGTAGTCCCAGAGCAGGGCGCCGTTCGACCAGGCGACCTCCAGCAGGTCGAAGCCGTCGACCTCCCCGGACAGGTCGACGTCGCCCTCGAGGTGCGGCACGACGCGGCGGGGGAAGCGGTGGTCCGGATCGACGCGCACGCGGGCCGGCCGGCCGGTACAGCCGTCGAGCAGCAGGTCGACGCGGTCGGCGTCGCCGAACTCGACCCACCGGTCGCCGCAGAGGACGGCGGGCCCCTCGCCGCGCACCAGGACCGGCATGCGGCCGAAGCGGGCGGGGTCGTCGAGGACGATCGACACCGACGGCGGGTCGGCCGCGGTGTACGCCTCGACCGTGTAGCTGGGGTGGCCGGTCCCGTAGACCCAGGCGTCGAAGAACCAGTCCAGCGAGCCGGTCCCTTCGTGGAACGGCTCGAGGGCGGCCTGGAGGTCGCCGGTGTCCACGGGGTCCTCGCGATGGGCGGCGATGTACCGGCGCAGGGCCTCGAAGAACGGCCCCTCGCCCAGCACCGTCCGCAGCGCCTCCACAACCTGCGCCCCCTTGTAGTAGGTGACGATGCCGTAGGCGGTCGGGTCGGCGGTGAGGATCTCGGGCGAGCTGAGCGGCGGATCGCCCACGCCCCACAGCGGCAGGTAGACGTACAGGTCGCCGTGCAGCGCGCGGAACGCCGCGGCCTCCTCGACCGAGTAGGTCCGCGGGCCGCCCGTCGCCCGCTCGACGTAGTACGCCGCGGAGAACTCCGCGAACCCCTCGGCCAGCCAGGGCGCGTCGGTCTGGCCGATCGGCAGCATGTTGGCGAACCACTGGTGGGCGATCTCGTGCGACAGCGTGAGCTGGCCGTAGGTCGCCGCCGGGTCCCCGGACCGGTGCGGCTCGACGTACCAGACCAGCGACTCCAGGCCGTAGGCCAGCGCCGAGTCGGTGTAGGCGATCTCGGCGACGTCGAGGTGGTCGTAGAGCAGCGGGCCCCAGGCCGCCTCGTCGATCGACAGCGTCTCGCGGGCGATGTCCAGCAGCACCTCGTTGTAGACGTCGTGTCCCGGCAGGGTGGCGACGCGGACGGGGCGGCCGCCGACGACGGTCTCATCGACGACGAACCGGCCGGAGCTGACGCCGAAGTACAGTCCGGGGTAGCTCTGCGCGAAGGTCCGCGCGGTCCAGCCGCCGGGCAGGGTCTCCTCCGGGCCCGCCACGCCCGAGCCGAGCGTGACGAACCCGGCGGGCACGGCGAAGCGACCGGTGACGAGGTACTGGTCGTCGTAGATGCCGTACAGCACGTCCTGGTCGAGCGGCATCAGTTCGGTGGCGGAGAGGTAGACCAGGTCGGAGGCGATGCCGCACCAGCCCTCGCACCACGGCCAACCCTCCAGGTGGAACGTCAGCGTCACCTCGCCGCCCGGCCGCAGCGGCGCGAGCAGCGAGACCGCGACGCTCCAGGCGGACGGGTCGTAGCGGAAGGCGGCCGCGCCGTCGACCGCGGTGACCTCCAGACCGGAGTAGAACTCGAGGCGGTCGAGGTCGCGGACGGCCTGGGAGCGCAGGCGCAGGGCGGCGACCGACTCGAGCCGGCCCTCGTCGGGGTAGACCCGGGCGTCGATGTCGACGGACAGCAGGTCCCAGTCGCCGGTGGGCAGGGCGGGCAGCGACGGCCGCACGGGCGGGACGCGGCGCAGCCGCGCCTCCTGCGCCAGCCGCTCGAAGTGGGCGCGCAGGTTGTCGTGCGCGACGTCGGCGCGGGCGGACG
>CAZMRP010001007.1:0-1937 GCA_964568275.1 uncultured Myxococcales bacterium | reverse complement strand
CGATGCCCATCACCCACCCGGATCGGTCAGACCTCAACCAGCGTGCGCGGCAACACGTACCAACTCCAGATCCTGGCAGGCGGCTACTCCGAGCCCGACTGGGTCGATATCGAGCACATCTACGGCCAGCCAGGTGACCCATGTCTCTAGAGGGTCGCCAACAGAAACCGGTCTCGCCGCTCCGCCGGCGATCGATGGCCGACCCGTGCATCATTGCGGCCTGCTCGGCTCTTGTCTGGTTCGCCTGTTCCGAACCCCCGAATCCGCCGGCGTGCCCGCCCGGCGGACCGACGCCGGAGACGTGCAACAGCTTCGATGACGACTGCGACGGAGAGACCGACGAGGGTCTGGAATTGGCTCCCGAGATCTGCAACGGCCTGGACGACAACTGCGACGGCCGCATCGACGAGAACGTGTTCGGTGTCGTCACCGGCCCGCTGCGCTGGGAGGCCCGCGCGAGCAACACACCCTGCAACGGCGTGATCGCCTCGTCGGGCCAAGAGGCGCTTGTCGCATGGTATCTCTACGCCAGTGATCCCGTTGATAGCTGCCCGGCATGGAATGAGCCCTGCCCGCACGCCGCGATCGTCACCGCCGGGCTCTCTGAGGCGCTCGAGCCGACCCCGCTGATGCCCGCTGGGGACGGACCGTACTCTGTGGTGGGCTACGTGCCCGCCGCGGCGGCGTGGGTGGACGATACGTTCGCGATCGTGAGCGAACCGCTGGCCGCCCCTTTCATTCCTTCCCTGCAGATTGTGGGGTCCGAGGGACCCGAGCCTCCCGCCTCCCTTGCAGGCCAGTGGAGCGCCTGGGGAACCCACAAGGCGGTTGCAGCCGTCGGTTGGACCGGCGAGTCGATCGCCGGCGTTCATTGGGTCGGTTCCTCGCCCTCGGGCTACGATACGCTGCTGACCTTCCAGTCCGTGAATGGCGACTGGATCGAGGGTGGAGTCGCTCTTTGGGAGAAGTGCCTGCACTCCGCCGCAGGATGGCAGGGCGATGGCACCGGTTTCTGGATGACTTGCCCGTGCGCCCGTCCGGGCGCCGCCTTCCCGTGCTGGCCACGTGCCGGTGAGGAACCTGCGCCGTGTCCGTTCGAAATGACCTTCGTTCGGGTTCACGGGTCGGTGGGAGCCGAAGCGTGGACGCTGCCGCAGACCGACTTCCCAGCCTGGCGCTACACGCCCGTGCCACACAATCCGGTCAAGGACGGCGACGAGTTGGTGGTCCAGGTGATCGAGGAGGTCGGGACTTCTCCACCCGGGATGTATGAATACTGGACCGTCCGAGCCGACGTCTCGGGTTCGGCTCCGCGCGTCCTGTCCGTGGAGCGACAGCCCTGGGCCGCCCTTCGCGTCCGCGGCGCAGGTTCGTCGCTCGCCCACTCCAGGGGCGTGTCGGATCATCCGAACCCGTCGCAACTCGACTACTGGCACCTCGCCCACACGGGGATGAGCATCCCGGAGGAACCGACCGGCTCTCTCGCGCCGTCCCGGGCGGAGCCGTCGAGGTTCTTCCTGTCACCGGGCTGGTCGATGGCTCCGCAGGCCGTACCGCTGGACGACGGAACGTTCGTGCTGTTCGCCGTCGAATGCCCCTCGGAGCCGACGCACACCAGCGTCCCCTGCGACATCCTCGTCTGGCAGCTCGGTTGCCTCGGGCCGCCCGTGCCGCCCGGCTAGCCCCCACGGTGGTCGGCGGGGCAAAGACCTGCGCGAGGCACTCGGCGAAGACGAGTACGTCGCGCGCTCGGAGATCCAGGCCCGCGACGGGATCGTCGGCTCGACGCAGGGGTTCCTCGGCAAGGGGCACCAGCCATGCCCGAGCCTGGAGGGCGACGGCCGAATGCGGCGACGGCCGCGCACCACTCGCCTCGCTGGCGTCCCAGCGTTGCGGCCCGGGCTTGGGCGAACCTGCGGCCCGTCGTGCTAGCGGCC
>CAZMRP010001006.1:0-1941 GCA_964568275.1 uncultured Myxococcales bacterium | reverse complement strand
CGGATGATCGCCTGGGGCAGCGAGCTGAACCTGGCGACCCCGCCGCGCCCCGCCCGGGCATCGTGCCGGTTCCGCGCCCGCCGGGCAAGGCCGGCCCGCGGCCGGACCCCGCCGTCCTAGATCAGCGGCGGGTTGCAGACGCCGATCTCCATGATCAGGTACACCAGCACGTATTCCTGCGGCAGGATCCCGTCGTGCCCGGGCGACCAGCCGTCGCCGACGGTGTGATAGGTCGAGAACAGCACCTTGCCCCCGCCGTGCTGGAAGGTCAGCGTCAGCGGCACGATCCGGCCCGCCTCGAGCACGAAGTCGCCCTCGACCCAGACCTTCGGACCGGCCGACTCGCCCGGCAGCGGGTCGAGCCGCACGAGGTAGTCGTCGACCCAGACGAAGTTCTCCATGAAGTCGAGCCGGTCGTGCCCGATGCCGATCGCGTCGAGCCAGGCCGACAGGTCGGCGTCGACCGAGTACCCGCGGGAGGTCCAGCCGCTGGCCGTCGCGGGATAGGCCCACGCCTCGCGGTCGCCGTCGTCGAGCACCGCGTCGTCGCCGCAGATGTCGACGTACTCCGGCAACGCCGTCTCGAACACGTCGTACATCATGTCGGTCGCGTAGAGCTTGCCGCCCGCCTCCACGTAGGCGCGGAGGTTGGCCTGCACCGTCGGGTCGGTGAGCGGGGCGGTCGGGTCGTTGAGCTGCGGGTCGTCGAAGGAGCCGGCGATCGTGCAGGGGAAGAAGATGATGTGGTAGCCCAGCATCCGCGTCAGGTCGCGCAGCAGCGTCTCGCTCGGCGGATACGGTGCGATGTTGTAGATGTCGAACGGCTCGCTGCCGTGAACCAGCCGGTTCCCGGCGTCGACCTCGCCCATCGTCAGCTTGGCCAGCACGTCCTCGATGTGGTCCCCGGCGTCCATCGCGAAGGACAGGGCGATGTTCGGAATCGTGTCGCCGTCGCCCGGCCGCGCCGGAAGCGTGGTCGGCTCGTCCGGAAGGTCGACCGGGCCCGTGGCCGGCACCGTGATCGGCCGCACCCGGCGGAACTGGCCCTTCTGCACCACCAGCTGGTAGTCCCCGGGCGCCGCGTGGACCTCGAAGCTGCCGTCCGGCGCGCTGAACGCGAAGTACGGCGACGGCGGGTCGATGCAGTTCTCCGGGTAGGCGTGCGGCGGGATCGGCGCCGGGTCGGTCAGCGCGAAGTACACCAGCGCGCCCGAGATCGGCACGATGTGCCCCGGGCTCCAGACCACCCCGCGCAGCACGGTCTGCGGACCGCTCACGTCCCAGCCGTCGAAGCCGGAGCCGCCGTCGTCCTGGACCCGGTCGCCTCCGGTGTCCCACGGACCCTCTTCGTCCTCCGGTTGCGTGCAGGCCCCGAGGGCCCACACCGCCAGCATCGAGACGGCCACCCACCACCCGTTGCTCGTCTTCATCGTGTCCTCCCGCGCGGTTCCGCGCCGTGATGATAACCCGCGCCGGGGTTGTGGGGGAAGCTCGATGCCGGTCCCGGCCCGCCCGACCGGGACTACACCCCCCGCCTCGGGTGTTGCAGCCGCCGAAACCAGTTGCTCGACATTGATCGGGCAGGGATTAGACTGTCCTGCGGAGCGACGGATGAACCGCGGAAGTCGCAAGGAACGGCCCCAACGACTCGACGCGCAGCAGCGCGCGCTGCTCGCCGCCGTCGTGGTGTCGCTCCTCGCCCACCACACCGTGCTGTCCGTCCTGCCCGCGCCCGAGGCCGAGGTGCGGAAGCGTCCCCGGCGGGTCGAGGTCGAGCTGTGCGAGCCGGCGACGCCCGCCCCGACGGCCCCGACGGCGGAGCTCGAGCCGCCCATCCCGCCGCCGCTGGCGGCGGTGGCGCCTCCGGAGGTGCCGCCGCCGGCGGACGAGACGCCGGCCGAGCGGCTGGAGCGTCAACGCCGCGACCTGGAGGAGCTCCGG
>CAZMRP010001005.1:0-1942 GCA_964568275.1 uncultured Myxococcales bacterium | reverse complement strand
TCATGTTGCACTGGACCTGCTCGAAGTAGCTGCAGGTGACGCCGCCGGCGTTGGCCAGGAAGTCGGGGATGACGAAGATCCCGCGTTCCTTGAGCAGCTTGTCGGCGTCGGGCGTCGTCGGGCCGTTGGCCCCCTCGGCGACGAGCCGCACGCGCTTGTGGATCCCGCCGGCGTTGTCGCCGGTGACCTGGTTCTCGAGCGCGCAGGGCATCAGGATGTCGGCCTCCTGGGTCAGCCAGGCCTCGCCCGGCAGCACCTCGTAGCCGTGCTGCTTCGCCTTGCCCTTGTCGATCCCGCCGAAGCGGTCGGTGATCGCCCGCAGCTCCTTGAGGCTGATGCCGGCGGTCTTGCGGAACGAGTAGGAGACCTGGTCGGCCTGGTCCCAGCAGGAGACGCAGACGACCTTGCCGCCCAGCTGTTCGTACAGCTCGATGGCGTACTGCGAGACGTTGCCGAAGCCCTGGACGCTGGCGCAGGTCTGGTCCGGGCGGATGCCGAGCTCCTTGAGCGCCTCGCGGAGGGTGAACACCAGGCCGTAGCCGGTGGCTTCCGTGCGGCCCAGCGAGCCGCCCATGCCGACCGGCTTGCCGGTAATGAAGCCGGGGTACTTGGCCCCGTGGATCGCCTCGAACTCGTCCAGCATCCACAGCATGTGCTGGGCGTTGGTCATCACGTCCGGCGCCGGCACGTCGACCAGCGGGCCCACGTCCTTGGCGAGCTGGCGGATCCAGCCGCGACAGATCCCCTCCTGTTCGCGGGGGCTGAGGTTGTGCGGGTCGCAGATCACGCCGCCCTTGCCGCCGCCGAGCGGGATGTCGACGACGGCGCACTTCCAGGTCATCCACATCGCGAGTGCGCGCACGGTGTCGACGGTCTCCTGCGGGTGGAACCGGATGCCCCCCTTGGTCGGTCCGCGGGCGTCGTTGTGCTGCACGCGGAACCCGCGGAAGACATGCACCTTGCCGTCGTCCATGCGGACCGGGATGCTGAACGAGTACTCGCGCAGCGGGGTCCGCAGCAGCTCGCGGGTCCCCGGATCCAGGTCGAGGAGATCCGCGACCTTGTCGAACTGCGCCCGGGCCATGTCGTAGGGGTTGAACGCGCTCTTGCCTGCCATGATCGTTCCTCGCTTTCTCGGTCCCCCGAGAGTCGCCCATGCTGGTTAGTCTACGCGCCGGAATTGTCAAGCCGTCGCAACGCCTTCGCGGGCGGGCGGAGCGATGTCGGATGACGCGCGAGCGGGCTTGCGGTATAAGCCGGGCGCGGCGGCGCACGGCCCGATCCCGGCGTCCCCCGCGAAACCGATGCTCCGCTCCCTCGTCATACGCGACTTCGTCCTGATCCCCCGGATCGAGCTGTCGTTCGGTCCGGGCCTGACGGTGGTCACCGGGGAGACCGGTGCCGGCAAGTCGGCGCTGCTCGAGGCCGCCCGGTTGCTGCTCGGGGGACGCGCCGAGCCCGACCTGGTCCGTGCGGGTGCGGAGCGAGCCGAGCTCGAGGCGCTGTTCGAGCTGCCGCCGGAACACCCGACCCGCGCGCGGCTGGCCGAGCGCGACTATCCGGCCGGCGACGAGCTGCTGGTGCGGCGCACGGTGCCGGCCCGGGCGGGCGCGCGCGGCCAGGTGACGCTCAACGGCCGGCTGGCCACGGTGGCGATCCTCCGCGAGGTCACGGCGGGGCTGGTGGCGGTGTCGAGCCAGCACGAGCAGCGGACGCTCTCCGATCCGGAGACCCATGCGGAGTTGCTCGACGCCTTCGCCGGCGCCGGGGAGCTCCGCCGGCGGATGGGCGAGGCGCACCGGCTGCTGACGGCCGCGCGCCGCGACCTCGAGACGGTGGTCGGCGAGCACGCGCGACGACTGGAGCGGGTCGATTGGCTGCGCGACCGGGTGCGCGAGCTGGAGCGGGCCGGGCTCCGGCCGGGCGAGCTGGCCGAGCTGGA
>CAZMRP010001004.1:0-1943 GCA_964568275.1 uncultured Myxococcales bacterium | reverse complement strand
AGGACCCGACGGCGACCAGCCGCACGCGGGGCGCCGTGGTGACGCCCGACGGCACGCCGGTCGGCGCCCCGGCCGAGCTGCCGTTCGCCGGGGCGACCGGGGCGCCCGTGGGCTGGGGCGACGAACGCACGGCTCCGGCGCACCTGTTCGTGTGCTACGAGCGGATCGAGAGCGCGATGGAACGCCACATCGCCCACCGGCTGCTGGACCTCGACTTCGGCAATCCCACCGAGGAGGTCGCGCTGTTGGGGACGGGCCGCTCGGTGCGTTGCGCCGTCGCCGGCGGACTGCTGGCGTGGTCGGTGCTGGGCACGGTCTCGGGCTTCTCGCTGGCGCGGATCGAGCCGGACGGCTCGACCGCCGCGGTCGCCGGTCCGCTGGGCCGCGCCGTGCGCGCGATGCCCGGCGTGGACGTCGCGGCCTCGCCCGACGGCCACGCGGTGGTGTGGCTCGAGGACCGGGTGCCGGGCGAGCCGGTGGCGTTGCGCTTCGCCGAGGTGACCGCGGAACCCTGATGCGGCTGTCGCTCAAGATCCCGGTGCTGATCTTCCTCGGCTGCCTCGCGGCCGGGGCGCTGGGTTCGGTGTTCCTGGCCGCGGGGCTCGCCTCGGAGGTCCGCCGGTCGTTCGAGAGCCGCAGCGCGGGACTGGTCCGCTCGCTCGGTGCCATGGGCGCCTCGCTGCTCTCGGCCCAGCCGCCGGACCACGTGGCCCTGCAACAGGCCCTGGACAACCTCGAGGAGTTCGGCCACGGCGAGGCGCACGGCATCGAGTGGCTGGCGTTCGTCGACTGCGCCGGGCGCGTCGAAGCGCACAGCGACCCGCGGCGCTTCGCCACGCTGCTGCACGAACTGCCGGCGGACTGGATGCGCTGCGGCGACGACGGGGCCGACGGCCCGCGAGCGCCGGAGGTCGGGCTGGCGGGAATGCAGTACTTCGGCTCGCACCTGCTGGTGGCGGCCCCGGTCCGCCTGGAAACGCGCTCGGGCACCGCCGCCGCGTCGTTCCGCCTGGACGAGGTCGGCGTGCACGAGGCGGCGGGCCGGCGGCGGGTGTTCCTGTTCGCCGCGGGCTTCGCCGCGGTCCTGGCGGTGGTCCTGTCGCTGCTGCTCCGCACGGCCGTCGCGCGCCGGTTGAGTCGACTGACCGAGGACACCGAGGCCCTGCGCCGCGGGGAGCTCGGACGCCGCTCGCGGGTCCACGGCGGCGACGAGGTCGGGCGGCTGGCCCGCGCCTTCAACGCCATGGCCGACCGGCTGTCCGGGCACGCCCAGTACCTCGAGCAGGAGGTCCGGCTGCGCACCCGGGAGCTGGAGAGCGCGAACCGCGAGCTGCAGCGGCTGGCGACCACCGACCCGTTGACCGGATTGCTCAACCGCCGCCGGATGAACGAGATTCTCGAGCAGGCGTTGGACCACCATCGCCGCAAGCAACGACAGCTGAGCATCGTGCTGATCGACCTCGACCACTTCAAGCGGTTCAACGACACCCACGGCCACCTGGCGGGCGACGAGTTGCTGCGGGTGCTGGGACTGCGGCTGCGCACCCGCTCCCGCGCCGGCGACACCGCGGCCCGGCTGGGGGCGGAGGCGCCGACGACGCACAGCGGCTCGTTCCCGCGCCTGCAACTCGAGTCGTCCCCCGACGGCCTGGTCGGCGACGAGGACGCGGCCGCGGCGCGCTACGGCGGCGAGGAGTTCGTGCTGATCCTGCCCGAGACCTCCAAGGCCGACGCGGTGCGGGTGGCCGAGCGGATCCGCGCGGCCGTGGCCCGGGCGCCGCTCGTCGCGGCCCTCGGCGAGGCGGGACGCGTGACCCTGTCGGCGGGGGTCGCCACGTTCCCCGAGGACGGCCCGGACCAGGATGCGCTGCTGCGCGCGGCGGACGACGCGCTGTACGCGGCCAAGCACGCGGGACGCGACCGGATCCTCGCCGCTCCGGCCC
>CAZMRP010001003.1:0-1945 GCA_964568275.1 uncultured Myxococcales bacterium | reverse complement strand
CCCGCGCCCGGCCCTGGCCCTGCTCGAGGGTGGGGCCGGCGAGTCGCCGCCGCCGCCGGAGGACCCCGGCCCGCCGCCGCGCGAGGCGCTCGTGCTGCGCTACGGCGAGCTGTTCCTCAAGGGGGCCAACCGCTGGAAGTTCGTCGAGGCGGTCGACCGGCGCGTGCGGCGCACCGTCGCCGACCTCGGCGCCGTCGTCCGCCCGGTCCACGGCCGGCTGCTCGTGGAAGGCGTGGGACACTCGGCCGAGGCGCTGGCGCGCCTGCGCCTGGTGTTCGGCATCGCGTCGATCTCGCCCGCCTGGCTGCTCGGCCGCGAGCCCGAGGAGTGGGAGCGGCTCGCCGTCGTCCGCGCCCGGTTGGCCCACGCCCGCGGCGCGCGGAGCTTCGCCATCGACACCGAACGCCCCGACAAGCAGTTCCCGCTCCGCTCGCAGGAGGTGTCCGCACGCCTCGGCGCCGCCGTCGTCGAGGCTACCGGCCTGAAGGTCGACCTCGGACGCCCCGACTGGAAGTTCCGCCTCGAGCTGGGGCGCGAGGCGGTGTTCGCCTGGGAAGGGGCGCTGCCGGGCGCCGGCGGCCTGCCCGTCGGCACCGCAGGACGCGTGCTGCTGCTGCTCTCCGGCGGCATCGACTCGCCCGTCGCCGGACATCTGTGCCAGAAACGCGGCGCCGTGCTCGACGCGATCTACTTCGACGCCTTCCCCTACACCGGCCCCGGCGCCCGCGAGAAGGCGGCGGAGCTGGCCCGCGTGCTGGCGCGGGCCCAGGACGGGCTGACCCTGCACGTCGTGCCGTTCGCCAAGGTCCAGGAGCGGCTGCGCGACGGCGCCCCGGCCGATCACCTCGTGCTGCTCTACCGCCGGATGATGGTGCGGCTCGCCGACCGCGTGGCGAACCGCCTCGGCGCGCCCGCGCTGGCCACCGGCGAGTCGCTGGGCCAGGTGGCCAGCCAGACGCTGGAGAACCTGGCCTGCATCGAGGCGGTGGCCGAGCGGCCCGTGCTGCGCCCGTTGATCTCCTTCGACAAGTCGGAGACCATCGTGCTCGCGCGCCGCATCGGGACCTACGACATCTCGATCCGGCCCCACGCCGACTGCTGCTCGCTGTTCGCCGCCAAGCATCCGGTGACCCGCGGGCGGAGCGAGGCGCTCGAACGGTTCGAGGCGCGGGTCGATTGGCAGGGGCCGCTCGACGAGGCCGCCGCGGGAATCGAGACGCTGCGGCTGGGCCAGGAGGAACGATGAGCGACTGGTTCGACGAGCTGCGCGCGCGCGCGCGACAGACCCTGGGCGCCGACGGCGAACAGGTGGCACGCCTCGTGCGCGCCGCCCTCGAGGGCGACCGCAAGGCCTCGGGGCTCGAGAAGGCCGCCGTGGCGCTCACCGGCCTCGCCGCCGCCTCCGTCGGCGTCGGCCTCGCCGTCACCTCGCTCGTCGGGCTGGCGCTGGCGGCGGCGATCCTGTACGTGGTGCTGACCCGCGTGTTCGGGTTCGAGCTGCAGCTCGACCCCGCCACGCTGTTCGGCGCGATGTGGCCCGGCGGCAAGCCGCCGGCGGCGGAACGCTGAGCGGGGAGGGGAGCCCGACGGCCGGATGAAGGGCAAGCGCGACTACTACGAGGTGCTGGGGGTGCCGCGCGAGGCCGACGCGGACGCGATCAAACGCGCCTACCGCCGCGCCGCCCTCGAGTGCCACCCCGACCGCCACCCCGGCGACCCGGCCTGCGAGGAACGGTTCAAGGAGCTGTCCGAGGCCTACCAGGTGCTGTCGGATCCGCAGAAGCGCGAGCTGTACGACCGCTACGGCCACGAGGGGCTGAGCGGCGCGGGCTTCACCGGGTTCAGCGGCGTCGACGACATCTTCGAGCACTTCGACGACATCTTCGGCGAGTTCTTCGGCTTCGGCGGACGGCGCGGCCGCGGTCGCCGGCACGCCGCCCGGCCC
>CAZMRP010001002.1:0-1952 GCA_964568275.1 uncultured Myxococcales bacterium | reverse complement strand
CGGCCGGACGCCCCCCGGCGAGCGCCGACGACGCCGCGGCCGGCTGCGGCTGCGCAACGACCGGCGGCGAGCGGGACGGCGGAGCGACCTGGCTGCTCCTGGCGGCCCTGCCGGCACTTGCCCGGCGGCGCCGAAAGTGCGCTAGAGTTCCCGGCCGGCCCGGAAGGAGGCACCCTTGGTGAGGAATCTGCTCGGTCTCGGCTTCGCCCTCGGCTGCACGCTCGGCCTCGCCGCCTCGTGCGACGAATCGACCACCACCGACCACGTGCCGGTGGCCGCGGAGGACTTCTGCACGCAGCTGGCGCGGGTCCTGTGCAGCGCGGACCGCAGCTGCTGCTTCCAGCCGTCGACCGGGGCCGACGCGGATGCCGACGCCGACGCCGACGCCGACGCCGACGCCGACGACGTGGCGACCGACGTCGACGTGGGCCGGCCGGACGCGGGTCCGCCGGAGGACGAATGCGTGGAGGCGCAGCGCGCGGCGTGCGAGGCCGCCGTCGAGCCGCTGCTGCTGGATCCGCGACTGGGCTACGACGACTCGCGCGCCGGCGGGTACCTCGAGGAGCTGCGGGCGCAGAGCGGCGGCTGCTGGACCGACGCGCCGACCTTCGCCGCCTTTCAGCGGATCTTCGCCGGCACGGGCGCCGAGGGCGCCGACTGCACGCCGCGCGACACGAGCGCCGCGCAGCTCCGCATCGCCGCACTCTCCTGCCGCGACGGCACGACCTGCCACCTCTACCTGCGCGCCGACGGCTCGCCGTTCGGCGTTTGCGAGCCGCCCGAGGACGACGCCTGCTCGCACGTCTTCGACTGCGAGGCGGGCCTGCGCTGCAACCTCCCGGACCGCTGGGAGCCCGGGGTGTGGGGCGTCTGCCAGCCGCTGCGCGCCAACGGCTGGGACTGCACGGGCGACCTCGACTGCGAGAGCCAGTACTGCAACCCGTCGCGCGTCTGCGCCGACCCGCCCGAGGGCCGCTTCTGCCTCAGCACGACCTACGGCTCGGCGATCCAGTTCGACGCTCCGCTCGCCTGGTGGCGCCTCGGCGAGGCGACCGGCACCACCGCCGCCGACTCGTCCGGCAACGGTCGCGGCGCGCAATACCACGGCGCGCTCAACCGCGGCCGGACCGGGGCGCTGGCCGGCGACGACGACACCGCGATCACCCTCGACGACGACGAGCAGTACGTCCTCGCCGCCGGCATCCCGGCGCTGGACGTCGGCGACGCGGTGACGCTCGAGGCCTGGTTCCTCCGCGACACGCTCGAGGAGACGATGCCGATCGTCGAGTACAACGACGGCACCGACTTCGGCGTGCAACTCTGGAACTTCGACACCGGCGACAAGCTGTTCGCGAACCTGATCGAGCCGGACGGCACCGAGCACCCGATCATGACCGAGGCGGCGGCGGTGACCAGCGGCGTCTGGCACCACGTCGCGCTGACCTACGACGGCGCCATCGGACGCCTGTATCTCGACGGAACGCAGGTCGGCACCGTGGAGGGGACGTTCGAGCTGCGCACCGACGGCGACCTGTACGTCGGGCACCGGCCGAGCGGCGCGACGCCGAGGCAGTTCCTCGGGGGCCTCGACGAGGTGGCGGTCTACGACCGGGCGCTGTCGGCCGCGCGCATCCGCGCGCACTTCACCATCGGCGACACCGGCCCCACGGCCAACGAGTGGGTGCTGTTCCGCTGGCTGCGGTAGGGCGCTCGCGAAGACGCCGGAGCGCCTCGCGCAAAAGGCGCAAGGGGACGGGCGCGCGCCAAGGCGCAAAGGCGCAAGGGGACGGGCGCGCGCCAAGGCGCAAAGGCGCAGATGCTCAGGGGTCGGGGCAGCCGTCCGCGTCGGCGTCGACCGGCGCCGGCTCGTCGGGACAGACGTCCAGCAGGTCCTCCACGCCGTCGCCGTCGCGGTCGTCGCCGGGTCGCGCCGCGGCCGGCGCGGCGGGCGG
>CAZMRP010001001.1:0-1953 GCA_964568275.1 uncultured Myxococcales bacterium | reverse complement strand
GGTCGAGCGGCTGGCGCCGCGGGGGGCGCGCTACGCGCACGACGCGGCGTGGGGCGACGGCAACGGCTACGCCCACGTCCGCGCCGCGCTGCTCGGGCCGTCGCTGGCCGTGCCGGTGGCCGACGGCCGCCTGGTCCTCGGCACGTGGCAGCAGCTCGTCGTGCTCGACTTCGACAACCGTCCGCGGCGCCGCCGCGTGGTGGTGCAGATCCAGGGCGAAGGCTAGGTCCCCGGCTGGACGACCTCGAGCGCCCGGCAGGCCTCGTCGAGCGCCGGGCGGAAGGTGGGGGCGGTCTCGAGCGCCGCGTTCCACTCGCAGACCACGTACTTCGGCCACCCCTCCTGGAACAGCAGCACGGCGCCCGCCAGCGACGGGTCGGCGAGCAGGCCGCCGCCCGCCGGCACCAGCACCTCGTAGACGTAGCGGCCCTCCGCCTCGCGCTCGTTCTTCTGGAGCTGCGGCCGCTGCTTGCTGCCGTCCGGCAGGTCGGCGGCCCAGCCGTCGATCTCGCCCGCCACCAGGTCGCCCGACTTGGCCACGAGCTGCTGGGGCTCGCAGGGCGAGCCGCAACCGAGCCGCACGGTCATCGTCGCGCCCTTGGTGCTGTAGACCCCCGGGTCCCGGTCGAAGGTCTCGAACCCCTCGGGCACCTTGAGCTTGAACTGCCAGCCGTCGAGCGTCAGCTGGGCGTCGACAAGGGGTGGGGGCGGGTCGGGCGGCGGCGGGGCGCCGTCGTCCTCGGCGGCGTCGGCGGCCGGCTTGCTCTCGCCGTCCTTCTTCTTGCACGCCGGAGCCAGCAGCAGCGCGGTGCAGGCGAGCAGACCCAGCAACGTCCACAGTCTCATCTTCGTCCTCCTCCCCGGGCCGCGTCCGTCGTCGCGGCGGGCCGGTCGGCGCCCGTCCACCCGCGCCTCGCCGTGAGCCCGTGTCCGCGGCCGGTGCGAGGAAGTCTATGCCGGACGCGGCGGCGGGCGCAATCCGCTCCTGCCCCGCCGTCGTGGTGGCGTCGGCGGCTCCGGTCTGCTACCAATTCGGCCCGGCGGAGCGGGGAGACCGGAAATGGCGTGCCGTGCGACCCTCGAGCGTCCGGGTTTGGCTGGATGAAGAACGCCAGCTGGTCTGCCAGCGGATCGAAGGCCCGCTCGACGTCGACACCTTCGCCCTGCTGTTGAAGGAGACCAGCCGCACCGCGAGCCGGCTGCGGGACCGGCAGAACGTCTGCGTGCTGGTCGACGGCCGGACGATGGGGCGCCCGGCGCCCGAGGTCCGCCGGCTGGCGCTGGGCACGTTCGACATTCCCGAGCTGTCGAAGTTCGCGGTCTGGGGCGCGGGACCCGCCGCGCGGGCGATCTTCAGGTTCATGAACCTGCTGTCGCCGCAGCGCAAGCTCCGGCTGTTCGCCACGGAGCGGGAGGCGCTGGAGTGGCTCGGGCGGTGAAGCGCGGGCGGCGTTCCCCGCCGCCGTCGTCGCCGGTCCCCGCCTTGCTGGAGGCGGCGGCGCGGCTGACGTTCGGCGACTGGTCGTGGCGCGCCGCCCCGGAGAGCCTGCAGGACCCGCGCTGGGGCGACCTGTTCGCGGTGCTCGAGATCCTGCGCGACGACCTGGCGGACGCGCGCCGCGAGGTCGACGAGCTGCGGCGCATCGGGTCGTTCCACGCCGGCCTGTTGCGGGACGCCGCGGCCACGGCGCGACCGTTCTCCGCGTTCGTCGAGCCGGTGCTGCAGCTGCTCGGCACGGCCCTGGGCGCCGACCAGGTCGCCTACTGGGAGCTGGACCGTCCGCGGCGACGCCTGTCCTGCCGCTGGGAATGGACCGCCTCGGGGCAGGACGCGCTGCGCGGCCGAACGCTGCCTTCGTCGCGCGTTCGTGGCCCCGGCCGTCGCGGCGGCGTCTACGCCGTGCGCGCCGATCGGCTCGGAGGTCGGGCGGCGCTACCTCGCCGCGATGCGCG
>CAZMRP010001000.1:0-1954 GCA_964568275.1 uncultured Myxococcales bacterium | reverse complement strand
GAGGCCGCCCCCGAGGTCCGGACGCGGCTGCTGGAGCTCGACCTGCCCGCGGACCCGAATCGCCCGGCCTGGCTCGACGCCGCAGCGCGGCCGGACGAGCCGCTGGTGCTGGTGGACGTGCCGGGCGGCGCGGACGGCCGGCGCAACGAACGGGAGGCGGCGCTGGTGGCCGAGACGGCGGCCACGCTGCGCCGGGCCGGCCTGGCGCCCGAACAGCTCGGCGTGGTCACGCCGTACCGGGCCCAGGTGGCGCTGATCCGCCGGCTGCTGGCCTCGGACCCCGCGCTGGCATCGATCGCGGTGGACACCGTCGAGCGGTTCCAGGGGGACGAACGGGACGCGATCCTGGTCTCGCTGGTCGGCGCGCGACCGACCGGCCACCTGGCGCACCCCAACCGGATCAACGTCACGCTGACCCGCGCCCGGCGCAAGCTGGTGGTGTTCGGCGACGCCGCCGGCCTGTCCGCCGACGCGGTGCTGGCCGAGCTGGCCCGCCAGGACGAGACGACCGTGGTCCGCGGCCCCTAGTCCCGACGCCGCAGGCCGAACGCAACGCCCAGCCACAACACGAACGCACCACCGTGCACCGGCGTCGCCGCGGTGCGGCAACCGCATCCCGCGTCGTCGTCGACCCACCAGCCGCCGTCCCACGAGCCGTCGGCGCCGCCCTCCGCGCCCCCGTCGGTGGGCAGCCCGTCGCCCGTCTCGCCCGCGTCGAACGCCGCGTCGACGTCCGGACCCGCGTCGAGGTCGGCGTCCGCGTCGGCGTCCGCGTCGGCGTCCGCATCGGCGTCCGCATCGGCGTCCGCACCGCACAGGCCGGGGACCGGCGGGCCGGGGTACACCTGCCGGGCGAGGAACTCGAATCCGGCCTGCATCGACGACGGGGGCCAATCCGAGTGGCCGTAGCCGGCCTGGATGTCCTCCTCGTGCGGAACGCCGAGCCGGTTCCACTGGGCGACCAGCGTGTCGCAGGCGCCGCCGGTGTAGTTGGGGTCCGCGGTGCCGTAGTACATCCGAATCGGCGCGCGGTAGGCCGGGTCGTAGACGCTGCTCACCGGATAGGCCGGGGCGGCCAGCATGAACACGCCGGCCATGCCGGTGTTGCCGTAGGCCAGGATGTAGGCGTAGGCCGCGCCGGCGGAGTGGCCGGCCATCGAAACCCGGTTCGAGTCGATCGTGTACTCCGTCTCGACGCGTTCGAGCGCGCCGTTGATCGTCGGGATGTCGGCGTCGCCCCACCCGGCGCCGCTCGCCGCGGGCAGCAGCAGGACCCGGCGCGTGGCCTCCGCGGCGGCCTCCACGTGGGACTGGTACATCTCGGGCGTGCCGCCGGCACCGTGGAGGAACAGCACCAGCGGCGCGGCGGCGCACGGATCGAGCGACGACGGCTCGTAGCGCATCGCGTAGCGACCCGACCCGAGATCGTAGCGCGTCCAGCCCGGCGCGGCCTGCGCCGCACCGGCCGAGGTCGCCACGAACATCGCCACGAACAGCAGGAGTCCTCGAACGGACGGTTGTTGCTCGGCCACGGTGCTTCCTCCCCTCGCCACCGGGCACGATACCACGAGCGTCGCGGGCCGGCATGGCTCCCCCGTCGCCACCCGCGCCGCTGCACGTCCGGGCGCGGCCCGGCCTCCCGGAACCGCGAGGACGGGTCGAACAGCGGCGTCGCGGGACGTCAGACCCAGCGGCGCCGCACCTCGTCGAGCGACGGTCCGTCGTAGACCACGCGGCCGCCCTCGAGCAGCACGCAGCGCGGGCAGAGCCTCTGGGCCAGCTCCAGGTCGTGCGTGGCCACGAGCTGCGCGGCGGGCAGCGACGCGAGCCGCCCGACCAGCCGGCGCCGTCCGGGCGGGTCGAGCCCCGCCGACGGCTCGTCGAGCAGCAGCAGCGACGGTTCGGGCGCCAGCGCCCCGGCCAGCGCCACGCGCTGCTGTTGGCCGTGCGAGAG
>CAZMRP010000999.1:0-1954 GCA_964568275.1 uncultured Myxococcales bacterium | reverse complement strand
AAGACGGTCGACGCCCCGGCGCTGCCGACGCTCGAGGCGGGCCCGCCGCCGGTCGACGGTGCGGACGACAGCGACGCCGTCGCCCCGGAACCCGACGACGGCGGCCCCGCGCCGGCGGACGCCGTCGCCCGACCGGAGGTCGCCCCGGCCGTCGGCAAGGTGACGATCGACAGCCGCCCCTGGTCGATCGTGCTGTGGCGCGGCCGGCGGCTCGGCGAGACCCCCGTGATCGACGTCGAGCTGCCCGCGGGCAACCAGTCGCTGGTGCTCGTCGACGAGGCCGGGCGACGCTTCCAGCGCTCGGTGCGCGTCCAGGCCGGCCGCTCCGTCCGCATCCGCTTCGACCTCGTGGACCCCTGACGGCGGCGGGCCGCGGGCCCTCCGGCCCTCGCCCCCCTCGGGGGCCGGTGCGGTTCACTCTTCCCTCCGGGCCGCGACTGCCTATACTGGACGGCCGTGGGCAAGCGACCGTACCGTTCCGAGGAGCAGACCAAGGTCGACCGCGACGCGCCGGGCGTCCAGGCGCCGGCGCCGCTGCGCTGCTCGCTGTTCGTGATCGATGGCCCGTCCTGCGGGCGGTCGGTCGCCGTCGGCCGC
Source organism: uncultured Myxococcales bacterium (assembly GCA_964568275.1). Classification (GTDB taxonomy): domain Bacteria; phylum Myxococcota_A; class Polyangia; order DRWM01; family JAAZOP01; genus JAAZOP01. Next base: position 1,357 of record CAZMRP010000999.1, on the reverse strand, counting down.
GAGCCCGTGACCGTCGGCTCGGCCCCCGGTTGCGGACTCACGCTCGACGACTCCACCGTCTCGCGGCACCACGTTACCGTCCAGGCGGCGCCGGGCGGCTTCCTGGTCGCCGATCTGGGCTCGACCAACGGCACGTTCTACGAGGGCTCGCGCATCGCCCAGGCGGTGGTCGGGCCGGGGGCCGTCCTGCGGGTCGGACGAACGTCGCTCGTGCTGCGCCCGGACGACAGCGCGGAGGCCATCGAGCCGACGGCGCGGCAGGCCTTCGGGGACCTCGACGGCGTGAGCCTGCCGATGCGCCGGCTGTTCGCGATCCTCGAGCAGGTCGCGCCGACGGACAGCACGGTGCTGGTGGAGGGCGAGACCGGGACGGGCAAGGAGCTGGTGGCCTGGGCGCTGCACCAGGGCAGCCCGCGCCGGTCGGGGCCGTTCGTGGTGTTCGACTGCGGCGCGGTGCCGCGGGAGCTGATCGAAAGCGAGCTGTTCGGCCACGTGCGCGGGGCGTTCACCGGGGCCACGGCGGACCGGCCGGGAGCGTTCGTCCGGGCGAACGGCGGCACGGTGTTCGTCGACGAGCTGACGGCGATGCCGCTGGAACTGCAACCGAAGCTGCTGCGGGCGCTGGAGTCGCGGGCCGTCAAGCCGGTGGGCAGCGACAACCCGCGGCCGGTGGACGTGCGGGTCGTGGCGGCGTGCAACGCCGACATCGAGGCCGAGGTGCGGGCGGAGCGGTTCCGGGCCGACCTGTTCTACCGGCTGTCGGTGGTCCACGTGCGGATCCCGCCGCTGCGTCGGCGGCGCGAGGACATCGCGCCGATCGTCAAGCGCATCCTCTCGCGGCTGGGGATCGCCGACCCCGGCCCGATCGAGGGCCCGAACCTCGAGCGGCTGACGGCGCACGCGTGGCCCGGGAACGTGCGCGAGCTGCGCAACGCCATCGAGCGCGCCGTGGCGCTTTCGGGCACCCGCCAGCCGCGCTTCGCCGACCTGCGGCTGCAGATCGGCCCCACGGTGCAGCAGGAGGAGCTGCGGGTGCGCACCGAGTCCACCTTCGCCGAGGCCAAGGAAGAGCTGACGGCGACCTTCGAGAAGCGCTACCTCGCCGACCTGATGGCGCGCAGCAAGGGGAACATCTCGCTCGCCGCGCGCGTCGCCGGCCTGGACCGCAAGCACCTGCGCAAGCTGCTGCGGCGACACGGACTGGTGGCGGGCCCCGGCGGGGAAGAGGAGTAGCGGACTCCGTGGCAGCCACGACCCGCGGCCCGGGACGCGGCACCGCCGGCTGCGTCGTCGCCCTCGCCGTGTGGCTCGCCGCACCGGCGGCGGCCGCCCGCGGCCCCGGACCGGACCCGCTCGG
>CAZMRP010000998.1:0-1957 GCA_964568275.1 uncultured Myxococcales bacterium | reverse complement strand
CCTGGGCTTGTTCGGCGGCGCGGGCGGCCTCGGCGGCGGCGTTGCGCCAGGCGGTATCGGCGGCGGCGGCGACGTTGGCGGTGGCGTTGGCGACGAGGGAGGCCTTGCGCCAGGCGGCGTCGACGGCGGCGAGGCTCGTTCCCTTCTTGTCGTGCTCGGACGTCACGCGAGGTTCCTCGTCGTCTTCCTGTCGGCCGGATCGACTCTGGCGGGACGGCGGTCGCGCGTCAAGTTTGCGGGGAGGGGGTGTCGGGGTGGGGTGGGCGGGCCGGCGGGGTTGGTTCAGCGGCGGCGGGAGCGGTGCAGTCCGGCGAGGAAGGCGCGGATGCGGTCGACGGCCTGTTCGAGCAGCGGGAGGGAGGCGGCGTAGGCGCAGCGGACGTGTCCTTCGCCGGAGGGCCCGAAGGCGTTTCCGGGGACGACGGCGACGCGTTGTTCGCGGAGGAGGCGTGCGGCGAACTCGCGGGACGAGAGGCCGGTGGAGGCGATGGAGGGGAAGGCGTAGAAGGCGCCGGCGGGGCGTCCGCAGGGGAGGCCGAGTTCGTCGAAGGAGCGGACGACGAAGTTGCGGCGGAGGCGGTACTGGTCGCGCATGGCGAGGCGTGCGGCGCGGCCGTGGCGGAGGGCTTCGAGGGCGGCTTCCTGGGCGGGGGCGGGGGCGCAGAGCATGGCGTACTGGTGGATGCGGTTGAGGGCATCGAGCAGGGGGCGTGGGGCGCAGGCGTAGCCGACGCGGAAGCCGGTCATGGCGAAGGTTTTGGAGAAGCCGCGGAGGAGGACGGTGCGTTCGCGCATTCCGTCTTCGGCGAGGATGGAGCGTGGGGGTTCGTCGTAGGTCAGTTCGGCGTAGATCTCGTCGGCGACGACGGCGAGGTCGAGTCGGCGGGCGAGGCGGGCGAGGGCGGCGGCGGTGGGGGCATCGAGGACGGCGCCGGTGGGGTTGCAGGGGAAGTTGAGGAGGAGGACGCGGGTGTGGGGGGTGCAGGCGCGGGCGACGGCGTCGGGGTCGAGGGCGAAGTTGTGGCGGGCGGTGGTGGGGACGGCGACGGGGCGGCCGTGGACGAGGGCGACGGAGGGAGCGTAGGAGACGTAGCAGGGTTCGTGGAGCAGGACTTCGTCGCCGGGTTCGACGAGGGCGCGGAGGGCGAGGTCGAGTCCCTGGGAGACGCCGACGGTGACGAGGACCTCGTCGGCGGGGTCGTAGCGTGCGCCGGTTTCGGCGGCGACGTGGTCGGCGACGGCGGTGCGGAGGGGGAGGAGTCCGAGGTTGGGTGAGTAGCCGGTGCGGCCCTGTTCGAGGGACCAGATGGCGGATTCGCGGACGTGCCAGGGGGCGTCGAAGTCGGGTTCGCCGATGGCGAGGGAGATCAGGTGTCGGCCTCGTTCGTCCGGACCGGAGGCTGCGGCGCGGACCAGCTCGAAGAACTCGCGGATACCGGAGGGGGGGAGGGCGGCGACGTGGCGAGCCACGAGGGAGTCGCGCGAGGCAGCGGGAGGGGAGGGGGATTTCGCGCTCGGGTGTGGAGGTGCGGCGGCTGCGCCGCGGAGCGAGCGGGTCGGCGGAGTACGCGGGTCGGGTCCGGCGCGGCGGCGGGGCACCTAGGGGCTCACCGCCAGCCGTTCGGCGGCGCCGCGGGGACGGATGGCGACGCCGTGTTGTTTGTAGGCGCGCAGGATGAAGTGGGTCGACGTCGACGTCACGCCTTCGAGGGTGGCGAGTCGTTCGGCGACGAAGAAGGCGACTTCGCGGAGGGTCTTGCCTTCGACGAACAGCAGCAGGTCGTAGCGTCCGGACATCAGGTACAGCGCGTGGACTTCGTCGAACTCGGCGATGCGTCGGGCGACGCGGTCGAAGCCGCCCTCGCGTTCGGGGGTCATCTTGACTTCGATCACGGCCTTGACGCGTTCCTCGCCGGTGCGTTCGTCGTCGACGATGGCGCGGTAGCCGAGGACGGTA
>CAZMRP010000997.1:0-1968 GCA_964568275.1 uncultured Myxococcales bacterium | reverse complement strand
GTGCGCGCTGGGGCTCGCGCTGGCCGGTTTCGTGCGGCGGCGGCGCCGGGGCTAGCGGCAGCGGCCCGCGGACGCGCCGGCGGGCGGACGCGGCTCGACGTAGTCGCGGCGGCGCACCTGGAGCAGCTTCTCGACCTGCGCGACGGTCTCCCCGGCGGCGTCGACCACGTCCACCGTCAGCGGCACGTCGGCCTTGCCGTCGCGGTCGGCCGCCGCCCGCAGCGCCGCCAACCCCTCGTCCGTCAGCTCGAAGTGGACCTGCACGCGGCCGCAACCGGGACGCCGGAAGCGGATCGTCGCCCCCTTGTCGAAGACCCGGTAGTCGGGGGCGAGGTTCTTGTCGGCCATCCACACCAGGAACGGGTCGCACATCGCATACAGCGAGCCGCCGAAGTGCGTGCCGAAGTAGTTGAGGTTGTAGAAGCGCAGCGGCATCTCCACGCGGATCGAGCGGAAGTCGGCCGAGATCTCGCGGACCCAGATCCCGGTGCCGAGGTACGGGGGATAGAGGTTGAACGCCAGCCGCGGAAAGCGCTCGAGCAGCGCGAGCAGCGGTGCGCGCAGCCAGTTGGACGGGGTCCTTGCAATCGGTTCCATCGTCGCCTCCTCGCGTTGCTAGAACTGCTGGTAGATGAACGGCACGAAGGTCGTCGCCAGTCGCGAGAGCGCCACGCCGACGACGAGCAGCGCGGCGGCCTGGGCCGGGGCCGGGGCGGCGACGAACCGCGCGCGGGCGCGGACGTACCAGCCGCGCGGCAGGTAGTGCAGGAGCGCGGCGGCGCCGAGGGCGCCGAGGACCTGCGGGGTGAGGTTCGGCGCGTAGACGGACCCCTCGGCGAGCTTGGCCAGCACGGCCCAGGCGGCGTCGAACGACGGCGCGCGGAAGAAGATCCAGCACAGCGCCACGAAGTGGAAGGTCAGCACCCCGGCGAGCAGCCGGCCGGGCAGGCTCGGCGCACGTGCGGGGCGGCGGCGCAGGCGCTGGAAGGCCCGCGTCACCGCCAGCCCGGCGCCGTGCAGCGCGCCCCAGGCGACGAAGGTCCAGCCGGCACCGTGCCACAGGCCGCCGAGCAGCATCGTCGCGAACAGGTTGAGGTAGGTCCGGGCCGGGCCGCGGCGGTTGCCGCCCAGCGGCACGTACAGGTAGTCGCGCAGCCAGGTCGACAGGGAGATGTGCCAGCGGCGCCAGAACTCCTGGAGGTTGACCGCGCGGTACGGCAGGTCGAAGTTGCGCGGCAGGCTCAGCCCGAGCAGCAGGGCCGAGCCGACGGCGATGTCGGTCAGGCCGGAGAAGTCGCAGTAGATCTGGAACGTGTAGGCGTAGGCCCCGGCCAACGTCTCGAGCGACGAGTAGCGCTGGGGCGCGTCGAACACGCGTTCGACCAGGTTGCGGCCCAGGTAGTCGGCGAGCGCCACCTTCTTCACCAGCCCGGGCAGGATCAGGAACAGGGCCCGGCCGGTGACGGCGTCGTCGAACCGCGGAGGGGCGGCGAGTTGCGGCAGGAACTGGCGGGCCCGCGCGATCGGCCCCGCCACCAGCTTGGGGAAGAACGAGACGTACGCGGCGTAGTCGAGCAGGCGGTCCGCGGGGGCGCAGCGGCTGCGGTAGACATCGATCGAGTAGGTCAGCGAGGAGAAGACGTAGAACGACACGCCGAGCGGGAAGCCGAGGTCGACGGCGGCGAGGGCGACGGCGAGGCCGAGGGCGGCGAGGCCGGCGGTGAGCGAGCCGCTGAGGAAGGCCGCGTACTTGAAGGTCGCGAGCGCGCCGAGGTCGAGCGTCACGGCGGCGGCGAGCAGCAGTCGGCGGCGCGGGCCGGTCGCGCGGCCGAGCGCGCGCACCAGCAGCCAGTCGGCGCCGGTGAGGCCGACGAGCAGCGCGAGGTGCAGCGGGTCGGCCAGGGCGTAGAACGCGTAGCTCGCCGCGACCAGCAGCCCCACGCGCAGCGTGCGGTGCGCCGCCACGGC
>CAZMRP010000996.1:0-1968 GCA_964568275.1 uncultured Myxococcales bacterium | reverse complement strand
CGCGAACAGCGCCGGCGCCGCCTGTCGCACGGCCGCCCGCGCCACCCACAGCGGCCCGCCGCCGGCGGTGCGCGCCGCGTCCAGCAGCAGCGGGTCGACCTGCTCGAAGGCCGCCAGGAACAGCGCCGTGACCAGCGGGTACGCCAGCAGCCCCTGCGCCAGCACGATGGCGGCCGGCGTGTAGAGCAGCTCGAGCGCTCCCAGCGGTCCGCCGCGTCCCAGCACCAGGTAGGCCAACAGGCCGATCAGCACCGCCGGGACCATCATCAGTGAGCGCACCACGGCGCGCAGCGTGCGCCGTCCGGGAAAGCGGCCCAGCCCCAGCGCCAGAGCGGTGGGCAGGCCGAGCAGCGCGGCCAGCAGCGCCGCCGCCGTCGACACCGCGAGCGACAGGCCCACCACCTCCAGCACGCGGGCGTCCAGCGTGCCGATCAGCTCCAGCGCTCGTCCGAAGGGTTCCACCGTTCGTCCACCCGGCCCGCCCCCGCTTCGCCGTCGGGGACGCCGCGATCCGCGTCTAGCCCATCGCCCGCGGCACGGCAAGCCGCCCTCGTTCCCCCGGGATGCGGCCTCGTGCTAGCCTGAGCGCGGAGGAACCGGCCGATGCGTGTTTCACCTGTTCTCGCGCTCGCCCTCGGCACCCTCGCCGCCGTCGCAGCCGCCCTCGGCTGCGGATCCCCCCACACGACGTCGAGCTACGCCGGGGCCCTGCCGGGCGGCGGCGGCGAACCGTACGGGAACAAGACGGCGTCGCCGACCGTCGTCGCGCCGCAGCCCGACGTGTCGCCGGCCGTCGCGCAGGCCCTGCGCCGCCAGGACGGCCGGCTGCGCCCCTGCTGGGACCGGCTGGCGGTCGACCGCCCCGAACTGGCCGACGGCCGTGCGATCGTCCAGTTCCGCCTCGACCCCTCCGGTCGGGTCCTGTCGGCCGAGCTGCTTTCCGGCCCCGTCGAAGATCCATCCTTCCGCACGTGCGTAGAAGAGCGGGCCCGCGGGATGAGCTTCCCGCAGGGCGACGCGTCGAGCGTGTTCAGTCATTCGTTCACGTTCGGCCTGTCGGCGGGCGGCGGCGTGGAGTAGCGCCGGTCGGGGGAGGGCGGGACGATGATGCTGCGAGAGTGGAGTCGACTCGGTGCGCTGCTGGCCGTCACTGCCGTTGCGGCCGGATGCGCCGAGCCGACCGTGCCGCGACGGGAGCGACCGGTCGGCGTGCCGGGCGCCTCGGACCCCGGGGCGCGCGTCGCGCGGCTGGCCCTGGTCCCGCCGGCCGACGAACGTCCGGGCGACCGCCTCGCGGCGACCGGGGAGTCGGCGCCCGAGAAGGTGGATCCCGCGGCGCAGGCGCCGAGTCCCGCGGAGCCGAGCCCGGTGGTCGCGGCCGAGCCGCCGGCCGGCGCCCAGGGCGTCCAGAAGGCGCTCGAAGAGGAACGGACCGGCGGCGAGAACGAGGCCGGCCTCGTCGACCTGCCGACCAAGGGCGGGGACCGGCGGCTGCCGCGCGACCTCCCGGCGCAACCCGCCGGGCCGTCGAGCGGCATGGGTGTCCCGCCGGGCCGGGGCGACTCCGCCTCCACGACCGAGACGACGACCGCGTCCACCCGTCGGACCGCGACGACCGGGTCCGACGGCGAGCGGGAGTCGCTCCCCTCCGCGCCCGCGCCGCTGCCTCCTCCTCCACCTCCTCCCGCGATGTCTCCGGGGACGATCGGCGCCCCGACGCTGCCGGCGCCGGCCGCGCTGCGGTCGGATGAGTCGGCCTCGGGGGAGCCGGATCGCACGGCCGCGGTTCGCGGCAGCGGCGTGGGCCTGTCCGCGTACACCGTGCGGTGCCTGCGGCGGCGCCGGGAGTCGGCTCTGCGACGCTGCTACGACAGCCTGCTGCTGCGCGCCCCGAGGACCGGCAGCGGTAACCTCACGGTGCGCCTGCGCATCGGTCCGGCCGGGAGGCTCTAACAGCTCGACCGCTTC
>CAZMRP010000995.1:0-1982 GCA_964568275.1 uncultured Myxococcales bacterium | reverse complement strand
GCACCGAGCCCCAGCGCCACGGCCGGAGCGGCCGCCGCCCGCAACACGCGCCGCGCCGGCGAGCCGCCGCGCTTCGCACCCGGATGCCGCGAGGGATAGCGCGCCCCGCGGTACCGCCGCACCCGCCGGACCCTCAAGCCGTTCGTCCGCATCGTCGCCCTCCGCCCATGGACTGTATCAGATGAAGCCGTCGCGCCTCAGTTCGTCCAGCACCACCCGCACGGCGGCCCGCACCGCTTCCTCGGCCCGCGCCCGGTCGGAGTCGTCGACGTAGCCGCCGTAGTCCCAAACGCCGTACGAGAACTCCGCGGCCCGCAGCAGCGCGATCGCCGCCTCGTAGCGCTCCCGCAACCCCGGCAGCGCCGCCGCCTCCGCCGCCGAGAACCCGTCCGGATCGCCCGACAGATCCTCGTCGTCCCCCCGCTCCTCGGTCGCGAACTCGAACCCCACCGCGGGCCGGAAGCCGCCCAGGCAATCCTCCGTCCACTCCACGGAGATCGCCGGCGCCAACAAGTCGACGCTCGCCCGCACCCCCTCGGCCTCGAACGGCCGATCCTCCGGGACGCCGTCCAACCGTTCGGCGAGAGTCGGAGCGGCACACGGGTCGGCCGTCTCCGCCGCGTCCTCGCGCACCGCCTCCACGATCGCCGCCCGCCCCTCGGCCTCGGTCAGGTAGACCAGGTAGTAGTCCCCCTCCGGCCGCCCACCCGCCATCATGTCGTCGGGCGGCACGTACGTCTCGTCCGTCGCCTCGACCACGTCCCTCGCATCCGTCGCGTCCGTCGCGTCGGGCGTGTCGGTGCCGTCGGTCGCGTCGACCACGTCCCGGTCCTCGCCGACGAGGTTCAGGCCGCCGTCGCAGGCCGCGCCGCCGGCGCCGAGCCCCAACGCCACGGCCGGGCCGGACGCCGCCCGCAACATGCGCCGCACCGACGAACCGCCCCGCTTGGCCGCCGGGTGTCGCGACGGATAGCGGGCCTTGCGGTACCGCCGGACCTTGCGAACGCAGAGCTTGCCGTGTCCCATCGCCGTGCCTCCGACCCGGATCCCGATCCGGGGTTCCATCGCTCGATGCGTTCGCCATGCCAGAGCCGACAAACCAAACGAGAACAAAGAGTATCATGAAATCAATGCGTTGCCCATGGCGTCGGGTCGCCCCGGATCCGATCCGACGACACAACGTGGCACGCTCCGCACCGCAGGGGCCGATTGCACGGCGCAGGGGGATGGGCGAGGATGGGGACCGTGCGTTCGTTGACGCGACACGTGCTGCTCGGGGCGCTGTGGCGCCTGTCGGTGCTGGCAGGGCTCACCGGAGCGCTCGGTGCGCTGGTGGGTCTGGTCGAGGCGGGCAATCGGCCGGCCGACGCGCCGGCCGCGGAATGGCTCGGAGCGCTGGCGCGGGTTCCCGAGGTGGTGTTCTTCGCCGCGCCGCTGCTCTGTCTGCTGGGCATCCTGTGGACGGCCCGCGACCTGGTGCCGCCGGGCGTCGCCGAAGGACTGGGCGGAGCAGGGGTGCCCGAGCGCCGCGTCGACCTCGCGGTGCTGTGGGCCGTGGTGGTGGCGCTGGCCGCCACGACGTGCCTCGGCGGATGGGTCGCACCCTGGGTCCAACGGGAGCTGACGGTCCGGCGGGACGAGGCGTGGGCCCGGTCCGGCGGCACGCCGGACTGGATGCGGGGCGGGCGGGTCTGGATTCGCTCCGGACGACGGCTGCTGCGGGTGGAACTGCAGGGGGACGAAGTGCGCGTGACGCGGGCGCTCGAGCTGGGCCCGGGCGGACCGCGGGAGCTCGCCGGGGCGCTGCCGGTGGGTGAGGTCCGACCGTCGGCCGGGACGCTCGCGCTGCTGTCGACCCCGCCGGCGTTCCAGACGGTGCCGGAGCTGCTCGCCGCGGGTGCGGTGCGGTCGCGACACGGCCACCTGCCGGCGCCGGTGCACAGCGAGCTGGCCCTGCGCGCGACCGTCGTGGCGCTGGCCGG
>CAZMRP010000994.1:0-1985 GCA_964568275.1 uncultured Myxococcales bacterium | reverse complement strand
GCCGCCGGCGGACGACGTGGAGGCGTTTTCGCGGTTCCTCGTGCGTGTCGCCAACTCGGTGCACTCGGCGACGGCGCGGACGGTGCCCGGGACGAGCGCTTCGGATCTGTACCCGGTGCCGCTGACGCGTTCGGCGTTGGCGCCGGGGACGGTGTTTGCGGACCCGTACGGGCACGTGCTGGTGGTGGCGTCGTGGTTGCCGCAGCCGTTGGACGGGTACGGGGTGCTGGTCGGGGCGGAGGCGCAGCCGGACGGCACGGTGGGGCGGCGGCGGTTCTGGCGGGGTTCGTTCCTGTTCGACTCCGACACGCGTTCGGTGGGCGCGGGGTTCAAGGCGTGGCGGCCGGCGGTGTTCGACCGGGCGAGCGGGCTGGTGGTGACGTCGGGCAACGACGAGCTGGTGGGTTCGGCGGACCACGCGCCGTATTCCGAGGAGCAGTACGTGGGAGGCGCGGCGGCGTTCTACGACCGGGTCGACGCGTTGATCCATCCGTGGCCGTTGGACCCGGCGAGAGCGCTGGAGGCGGTGGTGGCGGCGCTGGAGGAGGCGGTGGTGCGTCGGGTGGTGTCGATCGACAACGGGGAGGGCTGGGTGCGGGCGCACCCGGAGCGAGCGATCGACATGCCGGAGGGGCACGACGTGTTCGAGACGGAGGGTCCGTGGGAGGACTACGCGACGCCGTCGCGGGACCTGCGGCTGTTGATCGCGATCGACGCGGCGCTCGGGTTTCCGGAGGCGGTGGCGCGGGCGCCGGAGCGTTACGGGCTGACGTCCGGGGTGGAGGCGGAGGCGGCGGTGGCGGAGGTGCGGGAACAACTGGCGGCGGCGTTGGCGGAGCGGCGGTTCGGCTACACGGGTTCGGGCGACCGGTCGTGGGAGTTGACGTTGCGGGACGTGGTGGACCGGCGGGTCGCGCTGGAGGTCGGGTACAACCCGAACGACTGTGTCGAGCTGCGTTGGGGAGCGCCGGAGGGTTCGGCGGAGCGGGCGGCGTGCGTGCGCCGGGCGCCGGCGGAGCAGCGGGAGCGGATGGAGGAGTACCGGAGCTGGTTCCGGGAGCGGCGGCGGCCGCCGCGTTGAGAGGGGTCCGGGGGCCTACCGCACGTCGGTTCAGGGGTTCACGAGGCGCGCAGTGATTCGATTGGATCCCCGTTGACCGTCCTGCGGCGACGGGTGAGAATCCGGTCGTTCCGTCCGAGGTTCTTGCAGAGCGACATCGATTTGTTCGAGCGCAGGAGGTGGCGAAGTGTCCAGAAGCGACGGCCGCAAGAAGACGACTTCCGATTCCCACGTTGCTCCGCCCGACGGCGTCGTGACCGGCGGCAAGCGCAGCCGCAGCGGCCGTCCTTCGGCGTTCGACGACGCGTTGAAGGACTTCCTGGGGGACGCGCCGGACGCGGCGCCGGTGGAGCGGCTGTCGGAGCAGCCGCCGCCGCCGATCTCGGACGAGGAGATTTTCGAGGAGGCGTGGCAGGGGGCGGAGCTCGAGAAGCCGATCGAGGAGGGGACGCCGTCGGGGGCGGCGGCGCCGCTGGTGTTCGAGGAGTCGGTGGAGGGGTTCGACGACGCTGCGGCGGCGCCGGAGGGGGAGGAGTCGGCGGCGCCGGGGGCGGAGGCGTCGGCGGTGTTCGAGGAGGAGGTGATCGAGGAATCGGCGGTGCCGGCGTTCGGTGACGAGGCGGTGGCCGGTGCGGCGGAGGAGTCGGCGGCGTTCGACGTCGGGGGGCCGGCGGAGGGCGGGGAGCAAGCGGCGGCGGAGGAGGAGTCGGCGGCGTTCGACGTCGGGGGGTCGGCGGACGGCGGGGAGCAAGCGGCGGCGGAGGAGGAGTCGGCGGCGGAGTCGGCGGCGGTGTTCGAGGAGGAGGTGATCGAGCCTGAGCCGGAGAAGCCGGCGCGGGGGGGTCGGCGGAGTCGTTCGGTGCCGCCGGCGGCGGTGGAGGAGGCGGCGCCGGCGCCGCGCAAGGCGCGGTCGGTGCCGCCGGCG
>CAZMRP010000993.1:0-1985 GCA_964568275.1 uncultured Myxococcales bacterium | reverse complement strand
AGCGGGTGCGGGTAGCGGTTCCGCCGCCGGGAGGTCCGCCGCCGCCGCCCCCGCCGGGCGGGATGTCGGTCGGGCCGCTTGGGGTTCCGCCCTGGCCGCCGCCGGCGCCGGACGGGCCGGCCGAGCCGGCGTGGCTGGTGCTCGAGTTCGAGCCGCTCTTGGCACGGCAGCTCGAGGCCGAGGGACGTCGGACGCTGGTGGTCGGCCTGGCGGCGGCGGCGCTGTTCGTGCTGTTCGCGCTGGTGTTCGTGCGCGCGCAGCGCCAGCGCGACGCGCTGGAACGACGGCTCGAGCAGGAACGGCGGCTGGCGGTTCTTGGGGAGATGTCCGCGGTGCTGGCGCACGAGATCCGCAACCCGCTCGCCGCGCTCAAGGGGCACGCCCAGTTGCTGGCCGAGACGCTGCCCGGGGAGGGGTCCGAGCGGGCCAAGGTCGACCGGGTGGTGCGCGAGGCGGTGCGGCTCGAGACGCTGACCTCGGACCTGCTGGACTTCGTCCGCTCGGGGGAGATCCGGCGGGAGGAGGTGGCGCCGGCCGAGCTGTTGCGGGCGGCGGCGGAGGAGGTGGACGCGGAGCGCTTCGAGCTGCGGGTCGAGGCGGCCCCGGCCCGCTGGTCGCTCGACCCGGCCCGGATGCGCCAGGCGCTGGTCAACGTGCTGCGCAACGCCGCGCAGGCCTCGCCCGAGGGGACCCGGGCGACGGTGGAGGCGCAGGAGCGGGACGGCCGGCTGGTGATCGAGATCCGCGACCGCGGGCCGGGGATCCCGGCGGGCGAAGCGGAGCGGATCTTCGAGCCGTTCCACACCACGCGCGTGCGCGGCACGGGACTCGGGTTGGCGGTGGCGCGGCGCGTGGTGTCGCTCCACGGCGGGACGGTCGCGGCGCGCAACCGCGCCGACGGCGGCGCCTCGTTCGTGCTGGAGCTCCCGCGGGACGTCCCGCGGGCGCGGTAGGGGAGACGATGGGACGCATCCTGGTGGTGGACGACGAGGAGGGGATCCGCAGCTTCGTCGCGGAGGCGCTGGCGACGAGCGGCCACGACGTCACGCAGGCCGCCGACGGCGGCGAGGCGCTCCGGCGGCTCGCCGAGCGCGGTTTCGACCTCGTGCTGACCGACCTCAGGATGCCCGGCATCGACGGCCTGGAGGTCGTGCGCCGCGTGCGGGCCGACCAGCCGGAGGTCGAGGTGATCGTACTCACCGCGCACGGCTCGGTCGACACCGCGGTGCAGGCGATGAAGCTCGGGGCGTTCGACTACCTGCAGAAGCCGGTGGGGAGTCCGGCGGAGCTGCGCCTGCTGGTCGAGCGCGCCCTGGAGCGTCGGACGCTCCTGGCGGCGCGGGATCGCGAGGCGCGCGAGGCCCCCGGCGAGGCGCCGCTCAGCTGGGGCGACCCGGCGATGGTCCCGGTGGTCGAGGCGTTGCGCAAGGTCGCCCCGACCAACGCCACGGTCCTGCTGCTCGGCGAGAGCGGCACCGGCAAGGAGGTGGCCGCGCGGGCGGTCCACCGCTGGAGCGCGCGGGCCGCCGGCCCGTTCGTCGCCGTGAACGGCGCCGCGATCTCCGAGCACCTGCTGGAGAGCGAGCTGTTCGGGCACGAGAAGGGCGCGTTCACCGGCGCGCACGAGCGGCGACGGGGCCGGCTCGAGCTGGCCGCGGGCGGGACGTTCTTCCTCGACGAGATCGGCGAGCTGCGGCCCGAGCTGCAGGTCAAGCTGCTGCGCGTGCTGCAGGAGCGGTGCTTCGAGCGCGTGGGCGGGACGCAGACGCTGGAGGCCGACGTGCGCTGGATCGCCGCGACCAACCGCGACCTGCGCGTGGAGCGGGACGCGGGGCGCTTCCGCGAGGACCTGTACCATCGCCTGGCGGTGTTCCCGATCCGGCTGCCGCCGCTGCGCGAGCGGCGTGCGGACATCCTGCCGCTGGCCCGCGCGTTGCTCGGCGTCGTCGGGGCCCAGCTCGGTCGGCCGGGGCTGACGCTCGCCC
>CAZMRP010000992.1:0-1988 GCA_964568275.1 uncultured Myxococcales bacterium | reverse complement strand
GGTCGAGTTCGCGGCGGGCGCGGTGTCGATCACGCCGTAGGCGCCGTCCTCCGGTCCCGCAATCCTACAGCAGCAGTCCGACGGCGAAGCTGGCGGCGTTGGCGGCGAGCGCCCACGGCAGGGCGCGGGGCACGCGCCAGGCGCGCAGGTACGCCGCCTCGACCAGCACGACGGCGGCCTCGACGAGCGCCACGGCGGGCCAGAGGCCGAGCGCGGGGGCGAGGCGGCCGATGGCGAACCAGGCGAACGGGTGGGTGAGCGCGGTGGCGCCGAAGCCGATTGCCAGGCGCTGCCAGCGGCGGCGGCGCGGCGCGGCGGGGCGGCCGAGGGCGACGAAGTAGATCGGAGTCTCGACGAGCTGGCCGAGGAGGAAGGCGGAGAGCCAGAGCCACATCGGGTCACCCGGCGGCGGGCGCGCCGCGGCTCGGTCGGAGCGCGGCGACGAACTCGCGCAAGCGATCGGTCTCGGGCCCGGGCGGGAAGACGGCGAGGTCGTCGAGCATCCGGGCGTGAGCGGCGGTCATCAACTCGAGCAGCTGTTCGGGTCCCATGAAGCGCATGATGTTGGCGGCCAGCGACGAGCCGGGGGCCGCGCCGACCTCGCGCGGCGCCTCGCGGACGTCCTGCAACTGCTGGAGCAGGCCGTACAGCAGCCTGGCCAGGTCGGCGGCGCGGGCCACGCGTTCCGGCTCGGCGCCGGCGGCGAGCCCCGCCGCCTCGGCCAGGGCGCCGAACAGCGCCGCCTGGGCCTGGACCGCCTCGAGGTATCCGGAGAGCGAGCCGTCGCCGTCCTTCTCGAGCAGCACGGAGTGCGGCAGGTCCTGCATCGCGACGAGCCAGCGGTCGGCGACGTGGGGACCGAGCCGCAGGGCGCAGCGCGTCGCCACGAAGTGCAGCGCGGTGCAGACGGCCAGCGCCCGGTGCTGGTGTCCGGGGAGTACGTCGCCGTCGACGACGTCGTCGTAGATGTCGCCGGCCTCGACGAAGGCGAGCGCCATCCGGACCAGCGTGTCCAGCCGTTCGTCCCGCAGACCGAAGGCGCGTCCGAGCAGCCGGACGGCGTAGGCGCTGACGGCGTGGGGCCGTTCGCGGCGCTTGGGCAGCACGTCGTTGGGCCGCAGCGCCAGCTCGTGCACCGCCCGCCGGACGTCCTCGTGCGGCACTTCGGCCAGGAGCGCCTCGACATGTCTCGGCAGCTCGAGCTTGAACTTGTCGATCCGCATCTGCACCAGGTGATCGAGGGGGGTGAAGCTGGTGGTCATCGTTCCTCCGGCGGGTCGGCGGGCGCGGCGGGGGCGCCGCGGGCCCGTTCAAGCAGCAGGTCGGCCAGCGCGCCGGCGACGTCGGCGCCGGTGCGGCGGTCGAAGTTGGCGAACATCGGCGCCGCGTTGCACTCGAGGACGAAGACTCCCGAGCCGTCCGCGGCGCGCTGCAGGTCGACGCCGGAGAACGCGAGGCCCACGGCCCGGGCGGCACGAACGGCCACCGCCGCCTCGGCCTCGTCGAGGGTCGTGCGGCGCGCGGGAAGCGGGTCGACCGAGGAGTCGACGTGCCCGGCGTTCCGCAGCGCGGCGGCGGCGGCGACGCGGTCCCCGGCGACGTAGACCCGCAGCGTGACCCCCGGGACGTACCGCTGGAGCAGCACCGGACGCCGCTCGAGGTGCTCGACGTACGGCGGGTCCGCCGCCAGCCGGGCGGTCTTGAGGAATCCGCCCAGCGGTTTCCCCAGCACCTGGCCCGGCGAGTGCCGCTCGAGGAACGCCGCGACGGCGGCCGCGTCGTTCGTGGCGACGAACGGCGGGACGGGAAGACCCGCGGCCACCAGACGCAGGAGGTGGTGGACGCGCTCGCGGTGCACGCCCTGGGCGGCCAGCGGGTTGACGACGGGCGTCGGCAGCAGTTCCAGCACCGACTCGACCAGTCCGGCCAGCTCGCGTTCCTGCTCGCGGCGCGCGAGCCACCGGCGGCAGCGTTCGAGTCGCTGCTGC
>CAZMRP010000991.1:0-1988 GCA_964568275.1 uncultured Myxococcales bacterium | reverse complement strand
GGCGTCGGCCCGGGCGCTGGCGCTGCTGGGCTTCACCGGGTCCGACGGCGCGACGCTCAAGGGGCTCCTGCGGCTCGGTCGGTTCGTTGTCGAGCGCGGCGGCGGCTTCCGGAGCGGCTCCGATGCCTTTCCCGCGCTCGCGCTCTCCGACGGCCGCCCGGCTGCGGCGGACGGGCCGGCGCCCGAGCCGGTCGCGGCGGCGCTGTTCGCGGCGGTCGGGGATTACCAGCTGCCGTCGGTCGAGGTCTACGGGTTCCTGCTGCGTGCGCTGGCGGCCGGCGGGTTGATCGACGAGGTGGACCCGCCGGTGATCGAGGCGCGGCGCTTCGAGCGGGCCGGCCCCGGGATCGCCGTCGTGCGCGGGGCCGCGGCGCGCGCCTTCGCCCGTTCGTTCCGGGCCGACCTGGCCGGGTCCGACGGGCCGCGCGGGCTGCTCCAGTTCTACCTCGATCGCTTCCAGCCGCTGCTCGCCCTGCAGCACAACGACCCCGCCGGCCGGCCGTTCCGGCTCGACGATCCGGCGTTCGCCCGCGGCACCGCCGGGACCCGCCGCCGGGCCGCCGCGGACGACGACTGGCTCGCGCTGCCCGCGCGTCCCGACGAGTTCGGCTTCACTCCGTACCGCGACGCGCTCGCCGCCTGCGCCGTCCGGGTCCGCGAGAACCCCGAACACGTCGCGAAGTGGGAGAGCGGGATGTCCGCCGAGGAGCGGAGGCTGTTCTGCCGCAAGTACGTCGAGCCGTGGGCGACCGAGTCCGCCAAGGCGCTGAAGGATGTCGAAGTGGAGCAGCTGCAGCTGGCCGACGAGCGGTGTTGGGGGTTCATGGCCGAGGAGCACGAGCGGCGGCTGCGGTTCTGCAACGAGCGGGACGCCGGCGGGACGCCGGCCGAGGATCTGGGGCTGTCCGCCGCGGACTGCCGCGACGAGGCGGCGGACGAGGAGGACTTCCAGTTCTGCCGCGAGCTGCGTTTCATCCCGTCGTACACGGTGCTCGGCAAACCCTCGCTCTGGGGCTGCTACGACCGGTTCCCCCAGCTGCGCCTCGAGGAGCCGATCGGACCCGACTGTCCGCACCTCGCGGCGCGCCTCCTCGCCGCCTACCTGTTCGTGCAGCTCCGGACGGAGGCCGACGTGCGCGCGCGCGACGGCGTGACCTTCGAGTCGCTCGAGGCGATCCTCCCGCTGCGCGAGTTCCTCGCCGTCGTCCGCTCGGCCGGCCAGGGCCTGGCGGCCGAGCGCCTCGCGGCGCTCGAGCAGCTGGTGGCCGAGTTGGCCAAGGTGCAGCTCGACCTGCCGGAGTTCCGCGCACCGGGAAACCCGCAGGTGCGGGTCGGGCGGCGCACCGAGCGTCGGCCGGACGACCTGGAGATCCGGACGCTGGTCTCCGTGCCGTGGTACCGTCGCGACGGCTACTTCAACCGGACGCGGCAGAGCTTCGCCGATCTGCTGTCCGAGTTCCGGACGGCGTGCGGCGCGACGGGGGAGGGCGAGGCGGCGACGCCGTGCGCCGAGGCCGGCGGGGGACTGCGCGAGCTGTTCGCCGAGTCGTCGTTGCGGGCGCAGGCCGGCGGTCTGGCCGCCCTGCTGTTCGATCAGGATCTGCCCGGGACCTACGCGGCCCTGGAGGCCCACGCGGAGGTCGACCGGCGGTGCCTGGTCGACGGCAGCTACACCATCTCCTGCCTGCGCGAGCTGCTGCTCGGCGCGCCCGACCTGAGCCTCGAGGGTCGCGAGCGGGCGTTCGGGCTGCTGACCGCCGTGGCGAATCGGGACCGCGTGCTGACCGAACAGACGCTGATCGACCTCGTCCCGGCTTCCGAGGCCGACGAGCGGCTGCTCGCGCCGTTGTCGTTCGCGTTCGTGAGGCTGCGCCCGATCTGTTCCGGGCCGGCGGACGGTCCGTGCGACGGCAAGAACGGTTGTGCGCCGGAGCGTTGCGACCGCGTGCGCTTCGGCGGCGCCCCGGCGGGGATCGTGATTCCGGTGT
>CAZMRP010000990.1:0-1991 GCA_964568275.1 uncultured Myxococcales bacterium | reverse complement strand
GGCGTGTCGAGCAGCCGCCCGGCCACGTCGCGGTACAACGCCACGAAGTCCTCCCAGCCGAAGTCGGCGCCCGAGGACAGCCAGTCGGTGTGCCGGCGGCCCCGGGGGTCCGTGCCGGCGAAGTGGCCGCAGACGTCGAGGTGGTCGGCGCGGACCAGCCCCGCGACCACGCCCCACGGCTGCGACAGCACCGGCACCACGCCGTCGTTGTCGCGCGCGTCGGGGATGCCGCCGAAGGCCCGCACCGCCGCGGGGGTCAGCGCCTCCGGCAGCTCGGGCAACGGATACAGCTCCGAACGCCCGCGGGCCAGCGCGTGCATCGCGGTGAACACCGGGTACGAGGCGTAGAACGACGGGCGCGCGAGATGGGACCAGACCGTCGCCGGCCCGGGCCGCGGCGCCGCCGTCAGGTACGACCAGTAGCGGACCCGCGGGTGGTCGACCACCGCCGCGTTGAAGATGTCCATCGCCTCGGGCGTGAGCTGCAGCAGCGAGCCGCGGTCGCGCTCGATCTCCGCCAGGAACTTCCGCACCTCCTCGCGCCGCTCGGGCGTGAAGTCCGCCAGCAGCTTCTTCGTGAAGTAGTCGGCCACGGTGGCGTCGAGCCCGAAAACGTCGTCGAGCTGCGTCAGCCAGCCGAGCAGCCGGCCGGCCCAGGCCAGCGACACGCCGCCGACCCCGCTCAGGCTCACGATCAGCACCAGCGTCAGCGCCCACAGCAGGTGCTTGCCCGCCACCTGCGTGAAGAACGCCGCGATCGGCGTGCCGCGATGCGGCGCCGCGATGGTCACCACCGAGTGCACCAGGTCCTCGAAGTGGTCGACGCCGCGACCCAACGCGACGCCCGGGGTGACGAGCAGCCGGGCGTCGAGGCCGCCGGTGCTGTGGCCGATCACGTGCACCCGCTCGAACCGCTCCAGCTTCGCCTCGAGCATCGCCGCCGCCAGCAGCCGCGTGCGCCGGCGGATCGACGCCGTCGGCAGCGTGTGCACCCCGAACACCTCGACCTCGTGCCCCGCCATGGCGAACGCCGCTTCGAGCTGCTGGCGCACGTGGCGGAAGTAGCGCACCCCGCCCAGCCGCTCGAAACCGAAGAACCCCGGCACCAGGAACACCGCGTGCCGCATCCCGAATCCCCTTCCGTGCGGTCGACGGTAGGCCACCCGCCTCCCGGCTGGCAACTCCCTTCCTTCCTCCCTTGCCGTCCTCGTGGTCGTGGTCGTCGTCGTCGTCGTCGGGAAGTGCGGCAGGTCGGGACGACCGCCCGTCCACGTCCACGACCACGACGACGACCACGTTGAGGTGTGGTATGCAGGTGCTCGTGGAGGCCCGCCCGTGATCGAGGACGCCACGCTCGAGCGACTGCGCATCGTCGGCCTGGCCCGCGCCGCCCGCAACGGTCCGGCCCACGACGACGGCCACGTCCGGCGCGTCGCCGCGCTCGCCGAGCGGATCGCGATGACCGAGGGCGTCCGGGTCGACCTCGCCGTGGCCGCCGCGCTGCTGCACGAGTTGGTCCACGTGCGGAAGGACGACCCGGAACACGCCCGGGCCGGCCGGCTCGCCGCCGCGGCGGCCGAGAACCTGCTGCTCCAGCACCGGGTGCCCCGGGACGACGTCGGGACGATCGTCGACGCGATCCGCGACCACTCGTTCTCGCAGGGCGCCGCCCCGAGCTCGCGCGTGGCCGCCGTGCTGCAGGACGCCGACCGGCTCGACGCGATGGGCGCCGTCGGCATCGCCCGCTGCTTCGCCACGACGGGCGAACTGGGCCGCCCGCTGGTCCATCCCGAGGATCCGTTCTGCCGCAAGCGGGAGCCCGACGATCTCCGCTACGCCGTCGACCACTTCTTCCGCAAGCTGCTGCGGCTGGAGTCCCGCCTGCACACCGCCACGGCGCGCCGGCTGGCGCGGCCGCGCGTCGCCGCGATGCGCGCGTTCCTCGAGGCGCTGGCGGCGGAGCTCCCGTTCGGCGACCGGACGTTCGGCGT
>CAZMRP010000989.1:0-1995 GCA_964568275.1 uncultured Myxococcales bacterium | reverse complement strand
CACGACCGGCAATCCGCAAGAGCGGGATGCGGGAGAGCGCCGCGGCATTCCGATCGCCGGCCTCGGCCGTCGGCCACTGCTCGACCCGGACGTCGGCGCCCCCGAGCGTGAGCGGCAGGCGGGTGCCGGCGGGGAGGACGGCGACGGCGACGAGCGGCGTCCCGATGGGCCCTGCGGTCTGGAGGGCGAAGCCGGCGTTCCACGCGGCGACGTGCTTGCGGCCGGAGGCGTCCTTCCAGGCGGCGGGCGAGGCGCGTCCGGCGTTGAGCTGGCGGCCGTGGAGGACGAGAACGGTGCCGTCGGGCACCGGGAGGGCCGTGAGGCCGGTGAGCCGGACGGAGCCGAGGTCCCCGGTCAGGGGGCGGGCGGGCGCGGCGGCGGGATCCAGCAGGTCGGCGCGCACGGCCAGCATCCCGCCGATGTCGTAGTCGCGCAGATGGGAGCCGCCGAGCTCCCGGTACAGCGTGCGGAACCCGGAGAGCTTCTGGTAGCCGGTGGAGTGCAGCCAACTCGCCTGCAGGTGGAGCACTTCCGGCAGCCGCTCGCCGAACAGATAGTCGGGTCCGACGGCGGACTGCCGGGCGCGGGCGAGGGCCATCGCGCGGTCGGAGAGACCGCCGATGTCGAGGATCTCGAGACCCGAGCGATAGGACGTTCCGCCCACGTCGACGTCTCCGATCAGCGGTGGGCGGGGCAGGCGCAGGGCTCCGGCGAGCTTGTGGTAGCCGGGGACGCGCTTGCGGACGTCCCGCAGATCGACGTCGTGGTGCGCGGTCACCTGCTTGCGGCGGTCCTTCCAGCCCGGCGGGTTGAAGGCCAGGAGCGCGGCGACGCCGAAGAGAGCGAGGACGGAGAGCGAGCGGCCGAGGCTGCGGAGGAGGCGTGTCTCGGTGCCCAGCACGGCGACCAGGCCCACGGCGCCGAGCACGGCCATCGGGCCCATCATCGGCTGCAGCAGGCGCCACTCCGCCATCCAGTCGCCGCCGACGTAGACGGGAAAGAGGATCGCGAACAGCAATTGTCCCACGGCGGCCGCGGTCAGAGCCTGTGCGCCGCGCCAGGCGGGCGCGGCCGCCCAGAGCGGGATGGCGAAGTACCACCAGCGCTCGCGGAGGAACCCGGTCAGGTACTTTCGCCCTGGGCTCTCCTCGTCGGTGAGCGACCACCACAGGTCGCGACCCGGCACCTTGGCCCAGAAGGTGTTCGGCACGACGTCGCGAAACGCCGTCCAGCGGAAGAGGTAGAGGGCGGCGACGAGGCCGGCGAACACGGCCGGCGCCAGCCAGCGCCGGCCCGAGGGGCTCGCGAAGAACCGCACGGCGATCGCGATCCCGCCGTAGACGATTCCCTCCGGTCGCGTCCAGGCCAGCAACCCGGCGACGATGCCCAGCGTGACGTCGGCCGCCCGGTGGCGCGGCCCGTAGTGCACGGCCAGGAGCGACACGATCTGCAATGCGGCCAGGATCCCTCCCTCGAGTCCGGCCGCCACCCAGTAGTTGAAGCCGCACCAGTAGACGGCGAGCCCGAGCGGCACGATGGCGAACAGCCGGGCCACGGAGCGCAGCTGCGCGTAGACGAAGGCGCAGAGCAGGGCGAGCGCCATGGCGACGAGGCCGATGTTGATCCACTTGGCGGCGGGGTCGAGGTCGTCGACGAAGCGCGCCACCGGCGCCAGAAGCAGCACCTGCAGGGGATTCGAGAACCCTTCCGTCGGCGCCTCGCCCGGCGTCATCCGCAGTCCGTCGCCCGTCGCCAGGCTCTCCGCGTAGGCGTACGTGATGCCCGCGTCGTCGACCGTCGAGCCGCCGTAGACCCGCTTGACGTGGCGGCCGTAGGCGAACGCGGCGTAGGCGAGCAGCAGCAGCAGCGCCGCGTGGACCGAGATCCGGGTCCAGCGGACCGTCTTCGGGTGGGCGGCGAGCCAGGCGTCGAGCGCCGCCGCCAGCCTGGCCCGGCTCGCCGCGATCGACGCTCGCGCAGCCGCGGCGCGCTCCC
>CAZMRP010000988.1:0-1999 GCA_964568275.1 uncultured Myxococcales bacterium | reverse complement strand
GATTCGCGGGACCGAGCCGGCCCGGGGCGGCACCCCGAACATCACGCGACGAGCCCGGGGCGCAGATCGTCCCCGCCCTTCGGCCGTAGGACCGGCCCATGACTGCTCCCCGGACGGCCCTGGCCCGCCTCGCGGCACCCTTCGCCCTCTTGCTCCTCGCCGGCTCGACCGCCGCCTCTCCCGCCCCGGATTCCCCTCCGCCGATCGTTCCGACCGTGGCCGCCGACGCCCGGCCTCCCGCATCCGCCTCCTGCCCGCCGTGCCCGCCGACCGACGTGCCGCCCGCGCCGGCGCCGCCCGCCACCCTCGAGCCCGAACAACTGGCCTGGGGCACCGTCGGTGTCCAGGCCGTCGGAATGCCCCAGCCCGCGTGGGTCGCCGGCACCATCCGGCTCGCGGTCCTCCGACCCCTGGCCGGCCTCCGCCTCGAGCGCGTTCGCCTCCTCGACGCCGACGGCAACGTCCTCGCCGAGACCGTCTCCGAACTCGAGCTCCGCGTCGCCTCCGCCGAGAACGTCCCGGGCGACTTCTCCGCCTACGGCACCGAGCCCCTCGAGGGCGACCTCCCCGCCGGCGCCCGCCTTCGCCTCCGCCTCTCCGGCCGCCTCGACCGCTCCTTCGACGACCTCTGTCCCGGACTCTGCAACCCCGCCGCGGGAGAACGCTACCAGGCCGTGCTGCGCACCGCCGCCGGCGACGAGCTCCGCGTCGAGGGCCTCCTCGGCGGCACCTGGCCCACCGCCTGACCCTCGCAGGCACACCTTCCACGGTTCTCCGACCACGGCCGGTCACCGGCCTTGCGGCCCTCGGTCGCAGGCTCGCACGACGGCGCTGGTCCGTCGCCACGCGTCGGTCGGGCTACCGCTCGGGCCACCCCTGCTCGCCCACCAGCGGCACGAAGACGCACCGGCCGGCCCCCTCCCGGACGAAGCCGTCCGGCGTGCGCCGGACGACGGTCAGCTCCTGCAGTCCGCGGGACCCCACGGGGACCACCAGCACGCCGCCCGGGCGGAGTTGCTCCGCGAGCGCCCGCGGGATCTCGGGCGCCGCCGCGCCGACGACGATCGCGCAGAACGGCGCCGCGTCGGGACAGCCGAGCGACCCGTCGCCGACCCGCACGTCGACCCGGTAGTCCAACACGGCCAGCCTGCCGCGGGCCCGCTCCGCCAGCCCCGCCAGCCGTTCGAGCGACACCACCTCCAGCCCGCATTCGGCGAGGACCGCCGCTTGGTACCCCGAGCCGGTGCCGACGTCGAGCACCCGGCGCAGGGGCGGGGTGGCGCTCAGCGCGAGGGCGGTCATCTCGGCCACGATGAACGGCTGCGAGATCGTCTGACCCTCGCCGATCGACACCGGGTGGTCCTCGTACGCCTCGTCGCGCACCCGTTCGGGCAGGAACCGGTGTCGGGGGACCCGGCCGAGCGCCCCGAGCACCCGCTCGTCGGCGATGCCGCGCCGGACCAGCTGCTCCTGGACCATCCGCTCGCGGCGGGCCGTCCAGGCCGCCTCGTCCGGGGTCGCGGTCACGGCGCCTCCCGCCGGCGGACGGGGAGGCGGGCGGTGCGCAGGGCCGAGGCCAGCGGCTCCATCGGCGGCGTTTCCAGGCGCAGGCGGTGGCCCGTGCGCGGGTGGGGCAGCTCGATCCACGCCGCGTGGAGCGCCAGTCGGTCGCCGTCGCCGAGCGACCGGCCGCCGCGTTCGACATCGCCCCACACCGGGTGGCCGATGGCGGCGAGGTGCGCGCGGATCTGGTGCCGTTCGCCGTGGCGCAGCACGGCCACCACCAGCGTGCCCTCGGTGCCGGAGCGGGTGCGGAGGATGCGCGTCTCGGGCACCGCGTCGTCCTCGGCCTCGGCGCCGGCGACGACGGTGGCGCCGCGCGGTCCGCGGGCCTCGAGCCGCCGGCGGACGCGGGTGGGCCACGGCGTGCGCCGCACCCCCTCGACCAGGGCCAAGTAGCCCTTGTGCAACTCTCCGGCCGTGTCGGACCGCAGCAGCG
>CAZMRP010000987.1:0-2013 GCA_964568275.1 uncultured Myxococcales bacterium | reverse complement strand
AGCCGGTGGGCCGCCTCGCGGTCGTCGAGCCCGGGCGGCAGCGGCTGCCAGACGTAGATCGCCCCCGCGGGCCGGGCGGGCGGCAGGCCGAGCGCCTCGAGCGCCGCGCAGAGGCGGTCGCGCTTGTCCCGGTACTCGTCCCGCATCAGCTCCACGTGGGTCTCGTCGGCCAGCGCCTCGGCCGCGGCGGCCTGGATGAAGGTCGGCACGCCGGAGTCGAGGTTGGTCTTGAGGCGGCGCAGGGCGCCGACGAGCTCGCGGTCGCCGGCGACGAAGCCGACGCGGTAGCCGGTCATCGCGCTGCGCTTGGAGAGCGAGAAGAAGCACAGCACGCGTTCGCGGGCCACCTGGAGCAGGCTGGGCGGCGCGGCCGCGCCGAACCACAGGTCGATGTACGCCTCGTCGGAGGCCAGCAGCAGGTCGTGGCGGCGGGCGAAGTCGGCGAGCCGCGCGAGGTCCTCGCGGGTCGCGCAGGCGCCGGTGGGCGAGTTGGGGTAGTTGATCCACAGCAGGCGCGCGCGCGCCGGCAGGGCGCGCTCGAGCGCCTCGAGGTCCGGGAGGAAGCGCCGGTCGGCGAACAGGCCGTAGGGGACCGCCTCGGCTTCGGCGAAGCGCGCGCCGGCGGCGTAGGGCGGATAGCCCGGGGAGGGGACGAGCACGACGTCGCCGGGGTCGCAGACCGCCTCCGGCAGGTGGAACACGGCCTCCTTGGAACCGAGGGTGGCGGCGACCTCGGTATCCGGGGAGAGGTCGACGCCGTAGCGTCGGCGCAGCCAGTCGGCGGCGGCCTGGCGGAAGAACGGTGCGCCGGCGTAGGCCGGGTAGCCGGCGTCGGCGTAGCGTTCGACCGCCTCGCGGCAGGCGCGGCGGATCGGGCCCGGGGTGGGGAGCGTGGGGTCGCCGACGCCGAAGTCGATCACCTCGACCTGCTGCCGGCGAAGCTCGTTCACCCGGGCGTCGATTTCGGCGAAGGCGTACGGAGGAAGCGCGCGGAGTCGCTCGGATTCGACCGGTCGTCGCATGGCCCCGTCCCTACCTCGCGGAGGCGGCGATGTCCAGGGGAAGGGAAGAACGACGGCGCCCCGCGGGTTTCCGCGATGGAGGACGGAATCGACCCCTGCCGAGAAGTTGTGCCGGGCGGGGTCGTCGCCTATGTTCGACGGGAACCGCCGGGGGTCAGGGGGCGACGTGTGGTCGCTCCGGGGCAGGCGAGGGGCATGGACGGGCGATGAGGCGAACACGACGGGAAGCCGGGCAGCGGCGGGCGAAGCGCGAGCGGTGGCTGATGGGCGCGCGCGGCGTGGCGCTCGGTCTGGCCACGATGATGGCGGCGTCGCTGCTGCTGGGGCAGTGCACGAACCCCCCGCGGGCCCGGCAGGGCGACGGGGAGGCGCCGGCCGAGACGACGGTCGCGGCGCGGCCGACCGTGCGGGACGCCGGCAACTTCGTGCCGGTTCCGCCGTCGCACGCCGAGGACGGCGGGGTGACGGCGCCGCCCGAAGCGCCGGAGGCGGGGGCCGGAACGGCGCAGGCGCCCGATGCCGAGCCGCTGGACGTACCGCCGCCGCTCAGCGAGGAGGAGCTGTTCGAGATCCAGTACCCGATGCACGCGGTGGTGACCGGGAACATCTCGCCGGTCTACCACAAGGCCGACTCGAACTCGACGCGCCTGGGCTACCTGCGCAAGGGGGCGCGGCTGCGGATGGGATTGAAGGTCGAACGGGGGCGCGGCTGCGTGGGAGGGAACTGGTATCCGCTGCCGGAGAAGGGCTTCGTCTGCTCGCGAAGCCTCAAGGTGGACGTGCAGCCGCCGGAGGCGGCGGATGCGCCCAAGGAGCCGGACCGCGACGCGGTGATGCCGTACCGCTACGGACAGAACCGGCACAACCGGACCTACGCGTTGACGCGGCTGCCGACGGCGGAGGAACTGGCGCTGGTGCACCAACGGCGCGAGGAGCTGCTGCGGTTCGACGAGGCGGCGCGGGCCGCGGCGTTGGCGGCGGCGGCGGCGGC